>DASUEW010000760.1:0-2241 GCA_036274875.1 Ilumatobacteraceae bacterium | reverse complement strand
CGATTCGTCCGAGTTGTCGCCGGCACATGCGACCAACGCGACGACCATGACCGTGCCGAGCGTGATGGCTCGGACGCGCCAGCCGGGCCACGGTGGATGACCCGGTGAGTGACTCGTGCCAGATGAATGACTGGTGCTGTGTGATGTGGTTCTCCCCATGGCACTTCGACGTGCCGCGTGCCACATCGGTTCCCGTGCCACACTCGATTCTGCAATGCCCCAACCACGCGACATCCTCGAGGAGTACGCCGATTCGAAGCGGCCGCCGCGTTACCCATCGGTCGAGGTCGCCGTCGGGCTCGTCGTCGAGGATCGGGCGAGTGGTTTCTGCGGCGACGTCGTGCGGTGGAACTCCACCGCGGTGACGCTGCGCGATCGTCGCCAACACCTCCGCCACTTCACGTGGAAGCCGGGCGGCTTCCTGCTGGAAGGCCGGCCCGTCACCCTCGTGCGTCCAGCCTCGAACCCGGTCGTCCGCCAGACGATCACCGCTTCCGGTTCGATCGCCGGTGACCACGGACCGACGGTCGCGAGGGTCGCGGCCGCGAGCCGGATCTGGGTCGAGGGCCGTCACGACGCCGAGCTCGTCGAGCACGTGTGGGGCGACGACCTGCGCGAGCTGGGTGTCGTGGTCGAACCGATGCACGGCGCCGACGATCTCGCGGCCCAGGTCGCCGCGTTCGGCGCCCGCCCGCTCCGCCGGCTCGGGATCCTCCTCGATCATCTCGTGGCGGGATCGAAGGAGTCCCGCCTCGCCGCGACCGTGCGCAGCGATCACGTGCTCATCACGGGCCATCCGTTCGTCGACGTCTGGGCCGGGATCCAGCCCCGCGTGCTCGGCCTCGCCGAGTGGCCGGACATCCCTCCCGGCGTGCCGTGGAAGGACGGGATGTGCCGGGCGCTCGGCGTCGAGGCCGACGGTTTCTGGCCGCACCTGCGCAACCAGGTCCACACGTACGCCGACCTGCGTCCCGAGCTGGTCGGCGCCGTCGAACGCCTCATCGACTTCGTCGCCGCCTGAAAACGCCGAACTGTCTGCCCCAGACGCAGCGACGCGCCGAATGAAGCAGACAGTTCGGTGGGTGGTGGACACGGACGGTCGTCCTACACCCGATTTGTGTGGGAGGGGTCAGTCGAGGCCGGGGACGTCGACGACGATGAACTCGTTGTCGTCGGCGATGGTGGGGTTGCGGCCGGTGTTGGGGAGGTTGTTGTCGCAGCCGAGCATGACGCGGTCGTGGCCGAGCGGGTGGATCGCCTCGATGGACTCACACGTCACCGAGAAGGGATCGCCGAGGCCGAGGTCGCCCGGATGGATCTCGGGGAGCGACACCAGGTTCGGGTCGGGGATCTTCGTGAGGTCGACGACGAGCTCCTTGCCGACGAAGCCAGCGGCGTCGACGTCGCGGAGGTCGATCTCGTAGACGTTGCGGAACAGCGCCGTCGCCCCCCGACCGGCGTCGCGTTCGATCAGCACCAGGTGGTGCCGGTCGAGGGCCGCCATGTCGGCCACGAGGTGGGCGGAGTTTTCGGCGTGGTATTGCCACGTGCGGCCGGTGAACGTCTCGTCCTTGACGCTGAACTCGAAGATGTACCGGCGGAGCGGGTCGACGGTCGTGTCGGCGACCGTGGCGCCCTCGAGTGCGGCGTACAGGAACTTGCCGTTCGGCGAGATTGCCATCGCCTCCAGGCCGCGACTGCCCGGTTGCGTCGCCGGCTGACCGCCGAGGTGCGGGTTGCTCGGTGACTGCAACCCTCCTGGCATCGGGAACGGCGGGTCGAGGAGCCGGCCCTTGGAGTCGAAGTGGAGGATCCACGGACCGAACTCGTCGCCCACCCACAGGTCGCCGTCGCGACCGCGCTGCATCGACTCGGGGTCGATGTCGGCACCCGTCAACCACCGGTCGGCGGTCCCTTCCCTGACGATCGGGAAGCCGATCACGCCGCGTGGATCACTGAACTGGATGAAGCGACCGACATCGATGTCGCCGGTTCCGCCGGTTGCGGTCTTGAAGTCGGGCCGGAGGTAGTAGGCGCGGATCAAGAAGTCGGCGGAGTTGGCCTTGCTGCCGTAACCGTTGTCGGGCATCGCCAGGATCTCACCCGGCCGGCGACCGTCGACGATCGCCGAGAAGCCCTCGACCGGCTGCGACGGGCGCGGGAACATGATCCCGTTAGCGGACGTGATCGCGGCCCCCGACGGCGGTCCCTCGGCGAGCGTGTCGGCCGGCAGCACGGCCC
>DASUEW010000759.1:0-2793 GCA_036274875.1 Ilumatobacteraceae bacterium | reverse complement strand
CCGATCGGCGTCGTCGCCTGGCCGAACGATGAGGTGCCGATGGCGGCGGTCGCCGTCTGTCGAGGTGCCGACGGTGATGTTGCAGGAGCGCCGAAGCGTGACTCGATCGAGGCGATGCGCGCCTGGACGGACGCCATTGCGGAGACGGCGCTCATCAGGCCACTTCCTTCGGGTGACGAGCGGAGACGAGGTCGTCGACCTCGGCCCGCTCCACGCGGTCGAGCTCGATCCGATCGTTCTCCCGGATCCGCTCGTCCATCCGCTCGAGGGCGTCGACACGGCGAGCCGTGATCGACCACGCATCGGTGAGCGTGGCGACGTCGTCCGCCGCCTGCTCGGTGTCGGCGTGACAGCTCGACGCGGCGAGGAGACCGGACACGATGACCATTCGATCGGCGAGCAGTTCGGACACGCGGGTCAGCTCTGTCGAGCTCCGGTCGGCACACGCACGCACGTGCTCGCGCGTCGCGTGCTCGGCCTGGGTGGCGATGGTGAGGACGTGGTGTCCGGCGGCGAGGTGGCCGCGGGCCTGTCGTTCCTGAAGCTTGCGGACCCGAAGGATCGACGCGACGCGCTTGGCGTTCATGCCGGAGCTCCCACGAGGGTGCTGAGTTGTTCGAACGCCACGGCGACCGACGACTTCTCTTCGACGCCTTGGCGGAGGAAGCCGTCGATGCGGGGGCGGAGAGCGACGGCGCGGTCGACGGTCGGGTTCGTACCCGACACGTAGGCGCCGATCTCGATCAGGTCGCGGGCCTCGGCGTGGGCGGCCAGCAGTGCCCGGAGCTCGCCGGCGGAAGCGCGTTGGTCGGGCGTGGTGACGGCGGGCGCCACACGTGACACCGACGAGAGCACGTCGATGGCGGGGTAGTGGTTGGCGTGGGCGAGACGACGGGAGAGCACGATGTGCCCGTCGAGGATCGAGCGAACGGCGTCGGAGATCGGCTCGTTCATGTCGTCGCCGTCGACGAGCACCGTGTAGATGCCGGTGATCGAGCCGCGTTCGGCCGTGCCCGCTCGCTCGAGCAAACCGGGCAGCAGCGCGAACACGCTCGGTGGGTAGGCGCGGGTGGTAGGCGGCTCGCCGGCCGACAGGCCGATCTCGCGCTGTGCCATGCAGAACCGGGTGAGCGAGTCCATCATCAGGAGGACGTGGCGGTCGCGGTCGCGGAACCACTCGGCGATGCGGGTGGCGGTGGCAGCGGCACGGCGGCGCACCAGGGCCGGCTCGTCGGACGTGGCGACGATGACGACCGAGCGGGCGAGCCCCTCGGGGCCGAGGTCACTCTCGATGAACTCCCGGACCTCGCGGCCACGTTCGCCGATCATGGCGACGACGTTGATGTCGGCAGACGTGTTGCGAGCGACCATGCCGAGCAGCGTCGACTTGCCGACCCCGGAACCAGCGAACACGCCGACACGCTGCCCGCGGCCGAGGGTGGCGAGCGTGTCCCATGCCCGCACACCGGTCGAGAGCGGAGTGTCGATGCGCGCCCGGCGCAGCGGGTGCGGTGGTTGACCCTCGGTCGCGACGCGGTCGATGACGCCGAGCGGTGGGCCGTCGTCGATCGGTACGCCCATGCCGTTCAGCACCCGGCCGAGCAGGGCATAACCGGCCGGCACGGTGATCGAGTCATGATCGATGTGGACGCGTGCGCCGACGCGTATCCCACGGAGGTCGCCGAAGGGCATGCAGCTCATCCGGTCGCCGTCGACACCGACCACCTGACCGACGAGCTCGTGGCCGTCGGTCCGCACTCGGACACCGGCACCGACGGGGAGCTGGAGGCCTTCGACGTCGAACCGCAGCCCGACCACCTTGGTCACGGCCCCGGTCGCCTCAGGTGCCACACGGACGCTCGCCGCGTCGAGCCAGTCCGACAGGTCGGCGTCGAGCATCGACTGTCGGTCGGGCGGTGACGCCAGTGTCGCGTGGGCAAGGGTGGGCATGCGGTCTCCAGGTTTGTTGGACACCAATCCCTGGGTCCGCTGACAACCATCCTTGGTGTGATTGGGAACGTGCGGTGGAGCGGCGATCCCGCAAGCAGGTTCACCCGCCATCGTGGGCGGGAGCCGAAGCGGCTGCCGCCGCCGGCTCCCGAACCGGGAGGTCACCTCTGAACGACGAGTCCGACGATCCCGACTCGCCGGGCAACGCCGTCGGAATCACGTGACGAACTCGTCGTTGCTGCGCGAGACGGTGACTTCGCCGCTCTCCTCGAGGGCGCGGATGACCCGGACGATGCCGCCCTGGGCCTCCTCGACCATCTTCAGGCGAACCGAGCCGAGCAGGACGATCTCCTCGGCGAGGTTGGCGGCGGCGCGTTCGGAGATGTTGTTCATGATCTTCGAGCGCACCTCGTCGCGCACGCCCTTGAGAGCTGTCGCGAGATCCTTCGACTCGACCTGGCGCAGCACGAGCTGCACCGCCCGGTCGTCGAGCGACACGATGTCCTCGAACACGAACATGCGCGACCGCACTTCGTCGGCCAGCTCGGAATCGTGTGCTTCGAGGCCCTCGAAGATCGATCGCTCGGTGGTGCGATCGGATCGGTTGAGGATGTCGATCAGCGTCTGCACTCCGTCGGCGGTGTGACTCTCGGTCGGTCCCTTGAGGACCGACGACAGGCGGCGTTCCAGCTGGCTCTCGACTCGCGCGACCACGTCGGGTGCGATCGCCGAGAGCGTCGCGATGCGGATCGACACGTCTTGCTGCAGCTCGTCGGGCAGTCCGCCGAAGACCGCCGAGCCCTGCTCCGGCGACATGTGGGCGAGCACGAGGGCGATCGTCTG
>DASUEW010000758.1:0-8186 GCA_036274875.1 Ilumatobacteraceae bacterium | reverse complement strand
GCACGAGGCCGCCGCGACCTGGATGGAGCAGCGGGCCGGTGATCGCCTCGCTGACGACGCGTTGCGGATCGCGAGCCAGCTCACAGCGGCCGCCAACGCGCACGAAGAGGACGGCGAGGACGCCACCGCCGCCGACCAACGTTCGCACGTGTTCCGGCTGATGCTCAAAGCGGGAGATCGATTGCGCGGTCTCGGCGTCGAAGACACCGCGAGCCGGCTCGCCGAGGCGGTGCAAGCCGATCACGCCACAGCCGATCTTGCCGAACTGCAGCGTCAACGGGCGATGGCTCTCGCACGCGTCGGCCGCCTCACCGAGGCTGCGGACGCGGCCCGCATGGGCCTCGAGGCCGCCCGCCAGGTCGACGACCGTCCGCTCCAGGCCCGTCTCAACGCAGTGGTCGGAGAGGTCCATTGGCTCCGCGGTGACACCGCATCGTGCATGGGCGCGCTGGAGGAGGCGATGGCGCTCGTCGACGACCTGCCGAGGGATCGGGCGGCGACCGAGGCCCTCGCCAGCGTGGCGTTCATCACCGCGCTCCTGGGCCGCCCGGCCGAGGCCATCGCACTCGCCGAGCGCGGCCTCATCCTCGCTCGTGACCACGGGCTGGCCGACCGAGAGGTCCGGTGCCTCAATGCCCGCGGCGCGGCGACGCTGCTGCAGGGCAACATCGAGGGCTACAACGACTTCGTGCGAGCGCTCACCCGAGCGCTCGAAGCCGGCCTCGGACACGAGAGCGCGATGGCGTATCACAATCTCGCCGAGCTCCAACTGCAGGGCGTCGGCACGGCGACGAGCAGCGAGATGAACGAGCGTGGCCTCGACCTCGCCGAGCGGCGCGGACTCACCCTCGCTGCCGACTGGTTGCGTGCGAACCGCGTGCAGGTGTTCTTCGAAGCGGGTCGGTGGGACGAAGCGCTCGACATCGCGGGCGAGGTGATCGTCAGCGAAGCCCGTTCGGGACACGGTCAGGCGGGCACGATGTGCGCGGTGTGGGCGGCGCGAATCCACGTGTGGCGAGGCGACCTCGACCACGCCCGCCGACTGATCGACATGTCCCTGCCACGCGCCCGACAGCATGCGGTGATCCAACAGGTCGGACCGGCCTTGATCGTCGCCGGCCTGTTGGCGACCGCGTCCGGACGACCCGACCTTGGCGCGGCGTATGCCGACGAGTACTGCGCGCTGACGGAAGCCACGCGGGCGTACCGTCACATGGAGATCGCCGATGTGGTCCGGCTTCTCGTCGCCGCATCCCGAACGGATCGTGCGGCTGCCGCGGCTGACAGCGATGTCATTCCCACCTTCCGCAACGAGTGCGAGTCGCGTACCGCCGAGGCCACGTTGGCGCGGGCGAGAGGCGACCCCAACACGGTCGACACCTTCTACCTGGCTGCTGAACTGTGGCGCGCGTTCGGTCACCCACTCGAAGAACACCTTGCACTCAGGTCGGCACTCAGGTCGGCACTCGGGTCGGCGCTCGGGTCGGCGGCGGCCGTGAGAATTGACCCGGGTGCGGCCGAGCGGTCAGAGCGGCTGGCCGCCAGCCTCCGCCTCGGGAGTGAAACGGTGGCGACGCTCTGCGGCCACGACGCCGCGTTGAGCGCCTGATCGGCGGGTTCTACCCGTTCGCGACCGGTTCGGAACCGCCGGCTGTGACCCTCGGCTGGTCATCCACGCGGCCGGTTGGTCGCACGACGAAAGGACCAACATGCAGTCGAAGACCGCCTACACCAGCGCGCTGCAACTCGGCGACGACGCACCCGACTTCACCGCCGAGACAACCGAGGGCACGTTCCGCTTCCACGAGTGGCTCGGCGACGGCTGGGGCGTTCTGTTCTCGCACCCGAAGGACTTCACCCCGGTGTGCACGACCGAGCTCGGCGAGGTCGCCCGAATCAAGAGTGAGTTCGACCGGCGCAACGTGAAGGTCATCGGCCTCAGCGTCGATCCGCTCGAATCGCACCACCGCTGGGCTGCCGACATCGCCGAGACACAGGGACACGCGCCGAACTTCCCGATGATCGCCGATCCGGACCGCGTCGTCAGCGACCTCTACGGGATGATCCATCCGAACGCCAGCGACACCACGACGGTGCGATCGGTGTTCGTGATCGGTCCCGACAAGAAGATCAAGCTGATGATCACCTACCCGCAGAGCACGGGGCGCAATTTCACCGAGATCTTGCGGGTGATCGACTCCTTGCAGTTGACGGCGAAGCACAAGGTGTCGACGCCGGTCAACTGGAACCAGGGTGACGACGTGATCATCATTCCCGCGGTGACCGACGACGAAGCGCGCGTCAAGTTTCCCGACGGGTGGAAGACGGTGAAGCCATACCTGCGCATCGTCCCGCAGCCGAAATGACCGGCGGCGTTCTCGCACCTTGAGCGGGACCGGAAAACGGATCGAGCCGCCGGCACAGGGCCGGCGGCTCGATCGAGATCGGGACGGTGAAGTCAGATCACCCGGACGTTTTGGGCTTCCTCACCCTTGCGGCCAGGAGCGACGTCGAACTCGACGCGCTGACCCTCGTCGAGCGACTTGTAGCCCTCGCCCTGGATGTTCGAGAAGTGGACGAACACGTCGTCACCCTGCTCGCGAGAAATGAAGCCGAAGCCCTTCTCGACGTTGAAGAACTTCACGGTACCTGTAGTCAAAGCAATCTCTCTTCGGTTCCGAGCCGGCCCGTATGACCTGCTCGCCCCACCAGCCTACGGGTTCCAGGGCGAAGTCGTTCACCTCGGTGTCAACCGACCGCGGCCGGAAGCGGTCAGCGGATGATCGTGGCGGATCCCTGAGGTCAACGTCGACCGCGCGTTCGACACTCCCGCCGCCAGTTCTACGACCTCGGCTTCTGACCCAGGGGTTTCCCCCGGTTTGGAGGCAGGCAGCCTGCGTCGATGGCTCTGTCGCTACCGGCATTTGGTCGTCGGCCGATCGGCCGACGGTCCGGAACATCACGCATCGGCCGCGGTCGCCGCGCGTGCGGGTCTGGCACCCACGTCCGAGCTGGTGGACGGGGAGACGGTGTGGCGGAGGTAGTTCCTGGAAGGAACACTCGGGACGTTCGCCTCTTGGACGGAGGCCGTGCGACCGGGTGTGATCGACGCGGTGGAATTCGATGTCACGCACACCTACCAGCGCCCGGCCGACGACGTCTTCGCCGTGCTCACCGACTTCGACTGTGTCCGCGAGAAGTACGAGGCGCTGGGCCACAGCGACGTCGAGTTGGTCGCCCTCGATGAGCACGATGATGGCGGGCTCACGTTCGTCACCCGCCGGGTGGTCCCCTTGGAGCTGCCCGGTTTCGCGAAGAAGGTCCTGTCGCCTCGCCAGAGCGTCACCCAGACCGACGTGTGGTCCGCTCCCGACACCAAGGGTGTGCGGACCGGGACGTTCGAGGTGGCCGGCAAGGGGACACCGGTGCAGGTGCGCGGAACCATGCGGTTGGCTCCGAGAGGAAAGAACCGTTGCGACAACGCGACGAGCGTGACCGTCGAGTGCAAGGTGCCCCTCATCGGCGGCAAGATCGCCGGGCTGGTGGCCGGAGACACGAAACGAGCAGTCGACCACGAACAGGTGTGGATCAGCGCTCATCTCGCGGCACGTTGAGCGGCGCGCCAGCCGTTGTCGGTCGTGCCGTGCGGCCCGCTCGGGTGTGACCATCGCCTCTAGAGGTCCGGCATCGATCGTTGTCTGATGGATCCCGTGACGACGACCGATGGCTCTCCCATATCCGCGCCGGCGCCAGGGTTGACCCCGGGTCGGATCGCCGAGCTCGACCAGGTGGTGGCGCGTTCGCGCGATGCGGCGAACGCATTCCGCGGCCTCGACCAGGAGACCGTCGACCGCATCGTCAGGGCGATGGTCGTAGCCGGCCTCGAGCACGCGGTCGAATTGGCCATGCTCGCCGTCGAGGAGACCGGCTTCGGGGTCGTCGAGGACAAGGTGGTGAAGAACTACGTCGCGACCGAGTTCCTCTACGACTACCTCCGCGACAAGCGGTCGGTCGGCGTGATCGACCACGATGCGGAAGCCGGGCTGGAATGGGTCGCCGAGCCGATCGGCGTCGTGATGGCCATCACCCCGGTCACCAACCCGACCTCGACCGTGCTGTTCAAGGCCATCGTCGCCGCCAAGACCCGCAACGCGATCTTGTTCCGGCCGTCGCCGCGGGCGGTACGGTGCGCCGAGCGCGCAGCCGAGATCCTCCGTGAAGCGGGCGAGGCGGTCGGCTTGCCGCGCGGCGCGCTCCAGGTGATCCCCGACGCCGACAACGCGGTCACGCACCACCTCTTCGGACACCCCGGCATCGACTTCATCTGGACGACCGGCGGGCCGAAGATTGTCTCCCTCGCCAACAGCGCCGGGAAGCCGGCGATCAGTGTGGGACCCGGCAACGCGCCCGTGTACCTGCACCGCAGCGCGGACGTGCCGATGGCCGTCGTCGACATCCTGATCTCCAAGACGTTCGATGCGTCGGTGATCTGCCCCGCGGAGCAGACCTGCGTCGTCGACGCCGAGATCTACGACGCCGTCGTCGACGAGTTCGAGCGGATGGGCGCCAAGGTCCTCGCGTCGGACGAGGTGGATCGGGTGAGCAAGTTCGTGTTCGGATGCGACAACGTCGTGAACCTCGAAGCGCTCGGTCAGCCGGCCGGTGTGCTGGCCCACCGGGCGAGCGTCGACGCGCCCGACGACGTGAAGGTCCTCATCGCCCCGCTGCCGAGCGATCTCGGGGCCCTGGCCGCACACCCGCTCGTGCGCGAGAAGCTGATGCCGATACTCGGCCTCGTCAAGGCGTACAGCGTCGAACACGCGGTCGATGCCTGCGTCGTCGTCAGCGAGAGCGGCGGCCTCGGTCACACGTCGGCCGTCTACGCGCGCGACGAGGCGGCCGTGCAGGCGTTCGCGAGCGCCGTGCGCACCGGGCGCATCCTGGTCAACGCCCCCACCGCGGTTGGCGCACTCGGGGGCGTCTACAACAACCTCACCCCCACGTTCTCGCTCGGATGCGGCACCTGGGGCGGTTCGCTCACGACCGAGAACGTCAACTACCGCCAGTTGCTCAACATCAAGGTGGTGAGCCGGCGGCGGACCCCGCCGCAGTGGTTCCGCGTGCGCGGCGACGTCTTCATCAGTCCCGGTTCGCTCGAGCAACTCCGCGAGCTGGGCGCCGCTCAGGTCGTCATCGTGACCGACGCCGTCATGGACGGCCGCGGCCTCACCGAGGAGGTGCGCCGGCGCCTCGACGGGGCGCGCAACGTCAGGGTGTTCGCCGAGGTGCCGATCGAGCCCGACGAGGCCGTGATCACTGCCGGCGTCGACCTCCTCGACCGCATGCAGCCCGACGCCATCGTGGCCATCGGTGGTGGGTCGGTGATGGATGCGGCGAAGGTGATGCGCCTGCTCCACGAGCATCCCGAGTGCTCGTTGCACGACCTGTCGCTGCCGTTCCTCGACGCCCGCAAGCGCGTGGCCGACTATCCGCAGGATCCCCACCGCGTCACGCTGGTCGCGATCCCCACCACGTCGGGCACCGGTTCGGAGGTCTCACCAGCCGCGGTGGTCTCCAGCAACGGTCGCAAGATCACCCTCGTCGACTACACGCTCGTGCCCGACATCGCGATCGTCGATCCCAACCTCACGCTCACGATGCCGCCAGCCCTCACGGCCGACACCGGCATCGACGCCCTGACCCACGCTCTCGAGGCAGTCGTGTCGATCTTCGCCACGCCCTACACCGACGCGTTCTGCGTGCAGGCCGCCCGGCTCATCCTCGACGCCCTGCCCAAGGCGTACGCCGACGGCAGCGACCTCGCCGCCCGCGAGGCGATGGCCAACGCGGCGACGATCGCAGGGCTGGCGTTCGCCAACGCGTTCGTCGGCGTCAACCACGCCCTCGCCCACGCCGTCGGCGCCCGCTTCGGGCTGTCGCACGGTCGGGTCAACGGGATCTTCCTGCCGCACGTGATGCGCTACAACGCGTCGCTGCCGACCAAGTTCATGCCAGCGCCGGGCTATGGCGCCTACGTCGCCCCCGACAAGTACGCCACCCTCGGCCGGGTGCTGTTCGGAGGCCGCACTTCCGACGAGCAACGGCGCCGACTCTTCACCCACGTCGACCGGTTGCTGGCCGACGTCGGCATCCCAGGCACGCTTCGCGAGGCGGGAGTCGACGCCGAGGAGTTCGAGGCCGCGATCCCTGACCTGCTCCGCGCCGCGTTCGAGGACCCGAGCGTCCGCACGAACCCCCGGATGCCGCTGCTGAACGAGCTGCTCGCGCTGCTGCGTGCCGCCTACGGCACTGGGGCATCACCGGAGACACCCGCCGGCGTGCAGCCGGTCTCGTAGCGACCGGGATCCCCGGCCGGGACGGCGTCAGCCGGTGGCGACCGACAGGCGACGGAACGCTTCGGCGAAGCCGTCGACGATCTGCTCGTGGTCGGGGACGAGGTCGGCATCGCACGCGATCCCGACGAACACCTTGCCGTCATATGTGTAGATGGTGAAGCACATCGGCTGGTTGCCGGACAGCGGGGCCCAACCCACGATGCCCTCCACCTTCTGGCCGGCCAGGTAGACCGGGAGCGGCGGGCCGGGAACGTTGGTCAGCACGCCGATGGCACGGTTGGCCAACAGGTCGACCGAGGCCCGGTACACCGTCTCGCTCAGCCCGGAGATCACCTCCTGGACGCGGAAGGCCAACGCCGACTCGTGTCCGCTCTTGATGCGGCCCATCCGATGCCGTACCACGTCGAGCACGTCCAACGGGTCGGCGACGTTCGTCGGCAACTCGAGCTGCACGATCGCGAAGGCGTTGCCCAGCTCCTCGGGCAATGTCGTGTCGAGCGCCTTCAAGTTGACCGGGATCATCCAGTTGACCGACGCGCACACGGCGTCGTGCTCTTCGAGATACGCGTGCAGGGTCCCGGCGACGCAGGTGACCAACACGTCGTTCACCGTCGCGTGATGGGCGCGGGCGACGGCCTTCACGTCGGCGAGACCCAGGGATGCCGACCAGGCGACCGCCTTGCGGGTGCCGACCGCACCGGTCCAGCACGTGGTGTCGTTGCGCGTGCCGAGCAGGAGCTTGCGCGCGAAGTCGACATCGCCGGGCGCGGCCGAGAAGAAGTCGACGAGCGGTCCGCGACCGGGAGGCCTCAGCCGAAACGACGAGCGCAGCCACGAAGCGGTGGACTCCACCGAGGAGGCCGCGATCGTGACGGCGCTGTGGGCAGCGCCGACAGGGTTGGTGACCGCGGTGCGGGCGAGATCGAGCGACGTACTCGCCGCAGTCGCGGCGCGCTGGACGAGTGAGTGGCCGAGCGCGCCGACCCGCTCCGTCGTCACCCCGACGGGATCGGTGGCGACCTCGCCGACGCGGCCGGCCATCATGCCGACGAGCTCCGCCAGCTCCTTGGCCACCGAGGCCGCACCGGCGCGCACCTGTTGTCGGAGGGGCTGGCCCGGCGCGACCGGAGCCGCGGCGTGCACGGCCGGGGCGAGGATCGCCCCGCCATCGGGCGCGGCGTCGAAGAGACTCATCGCCAACTGCACCATGCGGATGCCGTCGGCGATCGCGTGGTGGCTACGGGTGACGAGTGCACTGCCGCCCTTGTATCCGTCGACCAGGAACATCCGCCACAGCGGCCGATCGCGATCGAGCGGCACCGTCCGCTGTGACCCGATCAACTCCTGGAGGGTGACATCGTCACCGGGCGCGGGCAGCACGACGTGCTCGATGTGCGCCTCGAAGTCGTCGTCGGGATGCTCCTCCCAGTACCAGGTTCCGTCGTCGTCACGCACGGCAACACTGCGGAACACCCGGTAGCGATCCCACAACCGCTCCCGGACCATGGCGCGCAGCCGATCCCACTCGATCGGCGTCGCGGTCCAGACCAGGGAGTCGACCACCATCAAGTTGGTCGGCCGGTCCATCTCCAACCACAACGCGTCCTGCACGCCGAGTTGCCGGCGTTCACCCATGGCATCTCCTCACTCGTGTTCCCGCACGGACGTGTCCGACGTCCATGCTGGTCCGACCGATGCGCACCGACCAGGGCCGATGGTCACCCACTACGTCCGTGCCCGAATCCGTACAGAACGTCAGGGCGCGCCGACGTCGGTGCTCGAAACCGTTCTGTTCGTGAACGTGCACGGGGGATCACCCGGGCCGCGGTC
>DASUEW010000757.1:0-2883 GCA_036274875.1 Ilumatobacteraceae bacterium | reverse complement strand
TGTCCGAGGCGGTTGGAGACGGTCGCAAGGGGCACGCCGTCGGAGAGCATGCTCGTCGCCACGAAGTGACGGAGATCATGCAAACGCACGCCGTCCAGACCGAGCGTCGTCCGGAGTCGTCCGAACGCCAGGGTCACGTAGTCCGGCCGCCACGGAGTCACTCCCGCGTCTTGGCTGAACAGCCAGCGCGGTTCGGGAAGTCCGTTCTCGGCGGCCGCAGCCGCCTGCTCGTGCCGGTAGGAAACGAGCAGCTTCACGATCGACGGGCCAAGGCCGATGCTCCGGTGGCCCTTGCGACGCGTCTTGCCCTCCGTGACGACGAGACCTGACGCAGGCGTGTGCGAAACCGAGCGGCGGATGACGACGCGCCCGGTCTCCAGATCGAAGTCCTGCCATTGAAGAGCCAACACCTCCCCGCGCCTCGCCCCGGTGTTGGCCGCGAGACGCAGGAACAGGTCGAGCCCTGCCGGCGCCGCGGAGAGGAGTTTCTGCACCTCCGCAACGGTCGGTGGCACGATCTGGTGAGACGGCAGAGACGGGGGTTTGACGTCGCGTGCGGGGTTCGTGGACGCCCAACGGAACGGGATCGCACGCTGACGGTAAGCAGCCCCGACCAGCTCGTGGACCCGGCGGACGCGATGAGCGCTCCAACCGTTGGCGAGCAGCTCTCGATACAGCCCGTCGAGAACGTATGGCGTCACGTCGCGCACGTTCCGCTCGAGGAACGGCGCAGGCAGCTTGCGGTGAACGTGACGCAGGTCCTCCAGCGTGGTCACCGCATACGCACCCTGTTCGATCTGGTCCTTGAGCAGGACGTCAACGGTGGTCTGCGACTCCTCGGGCGCTGATCCCATTTCCAGGCGGATGCGCGCCTCGTCGGCCAGCGCCTCGCGACGATGATCAACCATTTACCACGGCTGACCTGGTGGGCGATACGGGCCTCGATCCCATGACCTCCACGGTGTGAACGTGGCGCTCTTCCAACTGAGCTAATCGCCCCGTGCGGGAGACCGCAGGCTAGCAGCAGCGACTTGGGCTACATCCGACCGCGTTCGCCCGCGCGATCCGACCGGCTCCGTCGGCGATCAACCCTCGCTGAGCTCGAAGCAGACGAACGGTCCGCCATCGTCGTCCCAACTGTCCTCGTTCGGGGCGATCGCGAAGAGGTTCGTGGCGTCATCGCGCCCACAACCTTCGTACGATTCGGCGAAGAGATCGTCATTCGACGGGTACTCGCGGTCCTCGTTCGGGTTGAGCTCGCCGCGCCGGATGACCTCAGCCTCGTGATCCTCGTCGCAATCGACGACCTCCACCGAGCGCACTTCCACGATGCGGTCGGGATCGGGATTGAAACCGAAGTTCACGCAGTCACCGACCTCGAGGTCGAACACAGCCGTCTCGCCGTCGTCGAGGACCCCCGTCGCTGCCAGCGTGATGAGCGTGCCACCGGCCAGCAGGCCGACGATCCCCATGATCCAACCGGCGCGGGCGAGACCCGCCCCCGTCAGGCGGCCACCGCTGCGCTTGATCGTGCGGGCGGCGACGAGGCCGAAGATCAGTGCCAACAGTGACGGGATCACGATGAAACACGTCACGAGCCCGACGATCCCGAGGATCATCGACGTCAGCGCCATCCCCGACCGTCGCGGTCCCGCAGCGTCGCCAGCGGCCCAGCCTGGCGGTGCGGGAGGCGGCGGCGCCGAGGGACCCGGAGTACTGGCGGGCGGTGGGCCGGGTACCTGCCCGGCGGGTGGCGGCGGTGGCGGCGGCGTCGACGACGGGAACGACGGTGGGGGCGGCGGGGGTACTTCCACTTGACGCGACGGTAGTCACTTCACCGTGAGCTGATCGGGATCACGCAGGCGATGCCGAGACCTTGACGGTCGCGATGTGGTTCCGTGCCGGCTGGACACGACGAATCGAACGCGACGACCACCTCGACGACGAGATCCCCGTCGCCGTCGCAATTCGTCTCGCTCGCGTCGCCGTTCGACTCGATCACCACGCACGAGCCGGTTCCGAGGACGCCGTCGGGCGGACGCACGGTGTCCGGCTTGCGCATCGCCGCACCGATCAACACGACGGCGATGCCGATCGCCGCCATTGCGCCCATGAGTCCCCACGGGATCCTCGCCGGCGGACCCGGTGCCGGATGTCGCACGGTCGAGGTCGCGGGCGGGGTGAACGGCGTGCGATCGGTCGGGGGCGCGCCGCCGTCGAGTTGGCGGTCGTACGCCTCCCGGCGGGAATCGTCACTGAGCACCCGGTACGCCTCGTTGATCTCCGACATGTCGGCCGCCGAGGCGTCGCCGGCATGGTCGGGGTGGTTCAAGCGGGCTCGGTCGCGGTACGCGTTGTGGATCGTGACCGGGTCCGCATCGGCGGGAACGCCCAGGACGTCGTAATGCGTGCGGATGATCGCAGGCTACGAGGGGTCGAGCTCGACCGTTCCGCCCGTGCGCCAATACTCGCCGCCGGCCCGATCGAGCAAACCCTCGTCGACCAGGTACCGCCGCAAGGCTGCGGTGTCCGGGTGCCGCTTGCCGAGGATCAAGTTGACCATCGGCTCGCTGTACCGAGCGCCGGGATCGAAGTCCTGTGCCAGCCAATCGAGCACGACCAGACGCTTCTGGCGACTGGTCGGGATCTGGGTGAGTCGGCCGTCTCGCACGAACGCATCGAACACGCGCCGCACCTCACCGGGTCGGTCGGCGTGCTCGTCGGTCGGCGGCCGTGACAACGCTTCGCGCGCCGCCCGTTGGAACGCCGCGCCGACGACGTACAGCCCGCCTTCGTCACCCTGGATGACGAGTCCCGCGCCGCCGAGGGCCGACAGCGCCCTGGCGGCGCGTGGCACCGGGAGCCCGGCAAGCGTCGCCGCAG
>DASUEW010000756.1:0-3412 GCA_036274875.1 Ilumatobacteraceae bacterium | reverse complement strand
CGGCCGGAACTCGGGCTGGGCTGAAATCGCACGTCGGCTCGGCGTCGTTGCCCGCCGCGACAACGACGGTGATGCCGTCGTCGATCATTGCCTGCACGGCTGAGTCCAGGAAGTCCGACGGCGGCCCGCCGAGACTCATGTTGGCCACGGCCGGAGTACCGGCCGCATGATCCGCGATGATCCAGTCGATTCCTGCGACGACGATCGAATCCGTGGTGGACCCGCTGCACGAGAAGACCTTCACCGGGATGACCGACACGCCCTTGGCGACTCCGTATGTCGTGCCACCCGCGATGCCCGCGACATGAGTCCCGTGACCCTGGCAGTCCGAGATCCCGGTGCCGTCACCGAAGTTCCAGTACGCCCCGTCGCCCACTCGACCGGTGAACTCGGTGTGCGACGTCCGCAGTCCGGAGTCGATCACGTACAGGTCTACGCCAGCGCCGATTCCGCCGTAGGCGTATCCCGAATCGAGTGGCAGCGATCGCTGATCGATCCGGTCCAGACCCCACGGCGGACCGGCCTGAGAACTGGCCGCGGTCACGATGGTCTCGGGGTCGATCCGCGTCACGTCGGGGAGCACGCGCAGGCGCTCCATGCCGGCGGGGTCGAGGGCGACGACGAATCCGAACAGGGCCTCATCCCAGACGTCGATCGGCTCGACGCCAAGCTCGGCCAGATCCACCAACGTCGCCTCCAACGCGGTGCGATCCTCGACCTCCACGATGTACCGCGGCAGGGCATCCACGGTGCGGATCTGGGCCGACGCTCCGAACTCCTCGAAACCCGAGTCGTCCATGGCTTCCGCCGCCGGCGTTGATGCGAGTACATCCCCTGCGGACGGGCCCTGGTCGACGAGGCCGTCGACTCCTTGGGCCGCCACCGAGCCTGCGGACGCGGCCGCGACGATCAGCGTTGCGACGAGCCCCCGACCTGCGCTGGTGTATCCCGATCGTGGTGTGTGTCGCATACCGAACCTTTCAGCGCCGCCCGACAGGTTCAGCAATGCCCCCGCATGCGGCAATGTACTGCCGACACGCCTGGTCGCAGCGAACCCCTGCCCTGCACTTGTCAAGCCTTGACGGCATTTCGGCGGATCTGAACGCGAACGGTGAGCACGCCGGTACGCGCCGTCCCCGAGGGGCGAACGTTCGGCGCGCCACCGGATCGATGGCCGCGCGGCGTGCGAGACTTTCCGTGTGTCGGTGAGCAGCGCACACGGGTCTGGAGACGGGCAAGGGTGAACGTCCGCAGTAACCGGGTCGTGGCGTGGCTGCTCGGCCACCAGACGATGCGCAGGATGGCCCTGACGCACGCCATCGACGACGTCGCCGACAGCCTCGTCAGCCTGTCGCTCGTGGGCTCACTGTTCTTCAGCGTGTCGCTCGAGGCGTCGCGCTACCGGATCCTGTTGTACCTGCTGTTGACGGCCGCGCCGCTCGTCGTGATCGCCCCGTGGGTCGGACCGATGGTCGAGCGGGTGCGGCTCGGCTACCGGTCGGTCATCATCGGCTCGCTCCTCGTACGTGCACTGTTGGCGCTCACGCTCGTCGGCTCACTCAAGACGGTCGGGTTCTACCCACTGGTGTTCGGGATCCTCCTGTGCCGCAAGCTCTACGCGATCGCCAAGACGGCGATCGTGGCCCAGCTCGTCGTCGACCCGCGACGCCTCGTGACCGACAGCGCCCATCTCTCACGCACGGGCACGATGGCGGGCGGGGTCGGCAGCGCGATCGGCATCGTCGTGCTCCTCACGTCGAACGTCGAGTTGTTGCTCGTGTTGGCAACGGTCGGCTACCTCATCTCCGCGCTCGTCGCCCTGCGCATCCCGGTCGGGCAACTGACTCCCGACGTCGACCGCATCGTGCTCGAGCTCGAGACACCGGCCGAGGTCCGAGTCGCCACCTGGGCCGTCGCCGTGACGCGCGCCGCGGTCGGCGCGCTCACGTTCCTCCTCGCGTTCGCGCTGAAACGCGGTGGCGAGGACGAGTGGGTGTTCGTCGCCGGGATCATCGCCGGCGGTGTCGGCGGATTCACCTCCACACTGGTGGCGCCGCGGCTCCACCACATCCTCACCGAGGACCGCGTGCTCGTGGTGGCGCTCCTCGTTCCTGGCGTGGTCACCGGGATCGGCGTGCTCACGGTCGGCAGCTTCAGCACGATCGTGATCGCGTTCAGTGTCGGGCTCGGGGCTGGCATCGCCTCGCGAGCGATCGACTCGATGTTCGGACGGTACGTCTCGAGCTTCGCTCGCGGCCGCGTCGTGGCCCGCAGCGAGGTCCGGTTCCAGGCCGCGCAGGTGATCGGGGCGGCGATGCCCGTGCTGTTGGCGCCAGGGACGCGCGCCGGGTTCGGGGCCGTCGCCGACTTGCTGATCGCCGCCGGGCTGATGTTCGCGTCGCACTCGAGGATCTCGGTCCGGCGTGTCGCCGGCCAGCTGTTGTTGGGTTCGCGTCGGTCCTCGGCCCACCTCGCACTTCCGTCGGCCCTCCTCGCCGAAGCCGAGCGGCTGGCTCGCCTCGGGGAGGTTCGCATGGCGATCGTCGTCGCCGACAGCGCGATGCGGGTGATCAATGCCCGACACGACGTGAACGTGTCGCGCGTCGCCGACCGGCGTTGGCAGGCGGTGGAGGCGGCCGTGCACGGCGTCATGTCGTCGGACGAGCAGCCCGATCCGGCCATCCTCGTGACGGTGCTCGAAGCCGTGCAGGCACTGATCGACACCGCCACGACCGAACCCCACGTCGACATCGAGGCGACCGCCTGACCTCAGAGCATGCCCAACGGGACGTCGACGGTGGACCCGACGGTGGACATCGATCGGTGGACGTCGTCGCTCAGCTGTCGATGTCGTCCGGCGGACCCTGCACTGCCCACACGCTCCCTCTGCGACGCAGCTCGAAGCGCACCTCGCGGAACGTGTCCTCCGATTCCCAGATGTCGACGTCGAGCAGGACGTGCGCGTCGTCTTCGATCACCGGTCCGAGGCGGATCAGGATGCCCTCGTCCTTGACGGCGACGACGCCTTCGGTCTCGACCAGCCCTTCAGCGCGTTCGTCGAGAAAGCGGACGTTCGCGACGTCCTCCGTCGCCTCGATCAGCTCCGCCTGCACGTCGAGGCTGATCGCCGCTCCTTCGCCCCTCGGCTCGATGAACACTGCCATCGGTTCTTCGGCTGTCGCGCCGCCGGCATCGTCGACGAGCCAGCGGACCACCGCCTCGTACACCGCGCTGGCGCGGGTCTCGTCCTCGTTCGCCGCCCCGATCGAGCACGAACAGAGGGAGAGCAGGGCGAGCCACGCGACCAGGCGGCTCGGCCTCACCCCCACGTCCATCCCCGCAAGCTACTGGTCGGGCGCCCCGCTGTGACCGGCATCGACGTCGACTCGCGCAAATCGTCCACCACCGTGCG
>DASUEW010000755.1:0-3307 GCA_036274875.1 Ilumatobacteraceae bacterium | reverse complement strand
GCGGCTGCCGCTACCGCAGCGGGGTCGCCGAGGTACGCCGCCGACGTCACGCCGAGGTGGCCATCGAACACATATTGACGTGGCGCGCCGGTCGGGATGTTCACATCGGCGATCTCCGCGTCCGACACGTCCTCGAGGTGTTTGAGCAGCGCTCGCAGGGAGTTGCCGTGGGCGGTGATCAAGACGTCCAAGCCGGCGAGCAACTGCGGTGCGATCACGTCGTACCAGTACGGAAGGACTCGTGCGACCACGTCGCGCAAGCACTCGCTGGCCGGCAACACGTCGGGCGGCAGAAGTCGGTAGCGCGGGTCGTTGATCGGGTGCTCCGGACTGTCAGTCGCCACCGGCGGCGGCGGCACGTCATAACTCCGCCGCCACAGATGCGTCTGCTCCGCACCGTGCAACTCCGTCGTTGCCTTCTTGTCGAGCCCCTGCAGGGCGCCGTAGTGACGCTCGTTCAGCCGCCAGTGCCGCAGCACCGGCAGCCACACCTGGTCCATCTCCGCCAACGCCAGGTGGTGCGTCGTCACCGCTCGGGTCTGCACCGACGTGTGCGAGATGTCGAACCGCAGCCCGGCCTCCGCCATCGTGCGCCCGGCCGCTGCCGCTTCCTCCTCCCCGGTCGGCGTGAGCGGGACGTCGTGCCAACCGGTGAACAGATTTTCGAGGTTCCACGTCGATTGGCCGTGGCGGAGGATGACGAGCGTGCCGGTCATGCCCGGATGGTACGCGGGTTAGGTTCGTCGCCCATGACGGCGATGCCCGAGTACGGCTTCGACAGGTACCTCCGGTATGACGAGCTCACGGCGTGGTTGAACGGCGTCGCGGCCGCCAATCCCGGACTCGTCACGGTCGAGCAGTACGGCACATCATTCGAGGGTCGGCCGCTGTGGCTCGTCACCGTGACCGATCGCGAGACCGGCGACCACGCCACCAAGCCGGCTCACTGGGTCGACGCCAGCATCCACGCCGTCGAGCTCACGGCCACGGTGGCGGCGTGCCACCTCGTCGACTACCTCGTCAGGGGTCACGCGGCGGGCGATCCGACCGTCGTCGAGGCCCTCCGCACGCGCACGTTCTACGTCGTCCCGCGCGTCAACCCCGACGGTGCCGAGCGGGTGCTCGCCGACCGCCCCACGTTCCGTCGCTCCAGTGTCCGTCCCTGGCCGTGGGCCGACGGCGTCCGCCTACCGGGACTCCATGCCGAAGACATCGACGGCGACGGACGGATCCTCGACATGCGGATCGCCGACGCCGATGGAGCGTGGATGCCACACCCCGACGACGGGCGCTTGCTGATTCCGGTGCCCGCCGAAGGAGCGTCACCGGACACGAGTCGTTACCGCCTGCTCCGCGAAGGAACAGTCGAGGATCACGACAACTTCACGATCCCGAAGCCGCGTCCACCCGAGGCGCTCGACCTCAATCGCAACTTCCCGGCCGGGTGGGGCCCGGGTGTACCAGGCAGCGGCGATCACCCACTCAGCGAGCCGGAGATCGACGCCCTCGTCCGCGCCATCATCGCCCGCCCCAACGTCTGCGGCTACAACGCCTATCACACGTCGGGAGGGTGGATCCTGCGGCCCTCGTCGATGGCCGCCGACTCGACGTTGCCGCCGGGTGACCTCTGGACCTGGAAGCAACTCGCCGAGCGCGGTACGGCGCTGACCGGGTACACGTCGCATTCGATCTTCGAAGACTTCACCTGGGATCCATCCGACACGATGAGCGGCGCCGCCGACGACTGGGTGTACGAACACCTCGGAATCTACGGCTGGACCACGGAGTACTGGGACGTGGTCAAGGCGGCCACCGGCCACAAGCAGTCGACGCATTTCTGGTACCACGGCCCAACCGACGACGAGTCGCTCGCCGTGCTGCGGTGGTGCGACGAACACCATCCCGATGGTCACGTCGACTGGTACCCGTTCGAACACCCACAGCTCGGCGCCGTCGAGCTCGGTGGTTGGAACACACTGACGGTGTGGTACAACCCGCCACCGGAGCTCCTCCGCTCCGAGGTCGCCCCGCACGCCGAGTTCGCCGTCTATCAGGCGCTGTGCTCGCCGCGACTCGAGATCCGGCGGACCTCGGTGGCCCGGCTCGGCGGCGACACGTGGCGCGTCGAAGTCGGCGTGGCCAACACCGGATGGCTGCCGACCGACGTCAGCAAGCGTGCCCGCAAAGAGAAGTTGGTCAAGCCGATCCTCGTCGAGCTCACGGGCGACGGTGTCGAAGTGCTGGACAAGCCAGCGCGACGTGAAGTCGGTCAGCTCGAGGGTCGAGCTGCGATGCGGTTCACGCTCCGCAACGACGGAACACCGGATCGGGTCCTCGTGGCGTGGACGCTCACCGCCCAGGAGGGCGCCCAGGTGAAAATCGTAGCAAAACATGACCGATCCGGTCAGGTTTCGGTAACCTGTCCGATCGAATGACTGGAACGCTCACCTCGACCGCTCATCTCGAACACGAGGCGATCACGATCATCCGCGAGGTCGCGGCCGAGTTCGAGCGACCCGTGCTGCTGTTCTCGGGCGGCAAGGACTCGGTGGTGATGCTCCACCTCGCGATCACGGCGTTCGCCCCGGCGCGCGTGCCGTTCCCGGTCATGCACATCGACACCGGTCACAACTTCGCCGAGGTGATCGAGTTCCGCGATCGCACGGTGGCGCAGTTCGGTGTCGAGCTCGTCGTCGCGTCGGTGCAGGACTCGATCGACGCCGGTCGGGTCGTCGAGGACACGGGCCCGCATGCCAGTCGCAACCCGCTGCAGACCGTCACGCTGCTCGACGCGATCGCCGAGCACCGCTTCGACGCCGTTTTCGGCGGCGCCCGGCGCGACGAGGAACGCGCCCGCGCCAAAGAGCGTGTGTTCAGCCACCGCGACGAGTTCGGTCAGTGGGACCCGAAGAACCAGCGGCCAGAACTGTGGGGGCTCTACAACGGCCGGCACAAGCGCGGAGAGCACCTCCGCATCTTCCCGTTGTCGAACTGGACCGAGCTCGACATCTGGCGGTTCGTGAGAGAGCGCGACATCGAGCTCCCGAGCCTCTACTTCGCGCACCACCGTCAGGTCTTCCGCCGTGACGGGATGCTGATGGCTGTCAACCCCTTCATCGACATGCTCGACGGCGAGGAGTCGTTCGAGGCCATGGTGCGCTTCCGAACGATCGGCGATGCGACGTGCACTGCCGCGGTCGATTCGGCGGCGGTCACGATCGACGACGTCGTGGCCGAGACCAGTGTCGCCCGTGTCACCGAGCGCGGCGCCACTCGCGCTGACGACCGGATCTCGGAAGCGGGCATG
>DASUEW010000754.1:0-9283 GCA_036274875.1 Ilumatobacteraceae bacterium | reverse complement strand
CGGCGATCACCGCCTCGGTGAAGCAGTCCTGAGCTCAACGCCCGGTACCCGATGGGGGGTCGTGTGCGTCAAGTTGGGCGAGATCGCGCAGCGCGTAGCGGTTGTGCCAGAACTCTTCCTCGAACACGGTGTAGATGCACTCGTGCACTGGGTTCGTGCCGTTCTCGAGCACGTCGACGGGTCGGGTCAAGTCGGTCGTGGCCACCGATGCGAGGTAGTCGCGAAAGCGCGTGGCCCGATCCGCGCGCACCGCGAGAGCGTCCGAGACAGACGGCGTCAGGTCGTAATCGAGGCCGGGCCACGGAAAGTCGACGGAACCGGAGTTCGGCAACCCGATCGGATGGAAGCCTTCTCCGAGGATCGGCGCCGTGAACCATTTGTCCATCGCGAAAACGAGATGTCGCAGCGTCTGGACGAAGGACCACTCGCCGTTGACCGACTCGTGCAGCATGTCTTCGGGGAGAGCTCGTGCCCGGGTGATCGTCTTCGCCCACTCGTCTTCGAGCGCCCCCCACGTTGCGCGCATGCCCTCCGGGTCCGAAGCACGCAGCATCACGCGCAGCGGGTACCACGGGTCACGCTCGTTCACGTAGCCCGTGACGTCGACGCCGTTGATCACAACGGTGTCGATGAGCGCGTCGATGTCGACGTTGACCAGCCAGGCGTGGCTGATCTTCGCATCGGTGAGGTTGACGTCGCGGAAGCGGGCGCCGCTGAGATCCGCGCCCCAGAACACGGCTCCTGCAAGATCACCCTCGAACTCTTCCGGCACGCTGGCTCCCTTCGCGTCGCTGCCGTTCAGCACGCAGTTTCTCACGTCGCACGCCTTCTACCGCTCCGGAACCGGATCGCTACCGCCGATCGCGAGGGTGACGAGCAAACGATTCGGAGTCGAGGAGGTCGTCGTGCACGTCGCAATCAAGGTTGTCGCCGTTGTCTCCGTTGTGACCGCAACGGTTGCCGCGGGTGGGGAGGCGGCGGCGTCAGAGGGGTCGCGTGCGGACCGCTCGCGCTACCACGAACCGGACCACGAGGTGTGGCTCGTCGACCAGTCGAACTCGCCAGGCCTGGCGTTCGGCGGAACGCTGTACATCTACAGCGGACGCGACCTGCAGCGTGACGCCGCGGCACCGCCGCTCGAGCGCGTCGACCTGGGTGCCGGTACCACCGACCTCTGCGTCGCCGAGACAGGCGCGCAGCCTGTCCGGCCGCACATGCTCACGTTCAGCCCACGCAACAGCCACGCGATCCTGACGTTCGTCGTCAGTGGCCACGTCGTGTTCTTCGACGCTGACAGCAGGCAGCCGCTGCGCTGTCTGCGGACCGAACCCGGTGCTGGCGGTGCCCGCCAGGCCCATGCCGCGTACCCGTCGCCGGACGGGCGCTACGTGCTCGTCGCCAACCAGAACGGCAAGAAGCTCGAGCGGATCGCCACGAACTACCGCAACAACACGTTCATTCAGCAGCCCGAGGCGACACTCGACCTCGCCAACGGGACGACGCCCAACGGTGCGCTCCGAGAGGATCCTGTGCTCCGCCCGGACAACGCGCCGATCTGCCCGTTCGTGCCCGATTCGGGGTTCCCCGCGTACGTGTCGCTGCGTGGCGGCGGATTGTTCGCCATCGACCCCTACGCGACGCCGATGGCGATCGTCGCCGAGTACACCGGCACCGCCGTGCCCCGCAATGGATGCGGATTCATCGAGGCCCGCGGTTGGGTGTACGCCAACGCAGGAGGCGCGACCGCAGCCCACATGGACGGGTGGTTCCTGTATCGCCTCCCAGTCGGAGGTCGTCGGACCTACAAGTCCACCAACCCGCCCGACGTGCCGGCCGTCGAACCGATCGCAGCCGACGACAGCCCACATCGAGACGCTCACGGCATCGCCATCAGCCAGCACGCTGAATACGTCTGGTTCTTCGATCGGGCAGGCAATCAGGTCGAGATCTACAAGGCGCGGACCGGTCGAGCGATGGGCGTCGTCCGCTTGGAGTCAGCGCACAGCGCCGACCCGACGCCGGATCTCGCCGTCACCAGCCCCGATGGTCGATACATGTACGTGTCCCTGCGGGGACCCAACCCGCTGTCGGGAGATCCTCACGCCTCCACTGGATCCACGCCCGGGTTGATGGTCATCCGAGTTCGCGCCGACGGCCGGACCGGCACCGTGCGCGGGCTCGCCCCGATCACGAACATCGATGCCGGCGGCGTCGAACGCGCCGACGCCCACGGGATCGCGATCCGACCGCTCGGTCGTTCGAAATGAGCCCGGACCGCATAGTCGCGGCTCGCGAGTGCCGAATTTCGAGGCCCGATCCTCGGATTCACTGCGCGAGCATGGTGTTGTGTCCGCCCGTCCGATCGATGCTGCGTCGCCGTGCTGACACCGCGCCTCGAGGTGCGGCTGGCGAGGGAGAACGATCGGCTGCGCCTCGTTGAGCTGTTCTGTGACGAGGCCTTCATGGTCTTCTCCAGCGGGGCTCTTACAGCCGAGGCCGCCTCGAGGCGGTTCGATCGGATGTTGGAACGATGCGAGGAGCTGCCATTCGCCAAGCAACCGGTCCTTGAGCGGTCGAGCGACGTCGTTGTGGGCTACTGCGGCGCCGATTGGTTCGACTTCGAGGGAGCCGGTCGTCTCGAGTTCGGCTATCGGCTGGTCCCAGATGCACGGGGGAAGGGCTACGCGACGGAAGCCGGCTCGGCGCTGCTCGCGATGGCAGGCCAGACATTTCGAGGTGAGCTGCTCGCAGTCATCCACACGACGAACACCGCTTCGATCCATGTCGCCGAGAAGCTGGGATTCGCGTTCTGGAAACACGCCCACGTCGACGGCCAGCTGCGTCACATTGCGCGCTGTCGAGTCGGGACGACACAAAGGCGATGAACGCCCGACCCGACACTCGTCGGGTTGCACACGGTCGATTCTGCCATGACGCCGCGTTCAGGAGTCGAGCTTGGCGACCAGCCTTCGAAGCAGGTTGACGTTGCGGCTCGTGCTGTGATGTGCACCGACGAGCTTCCACGTCTTGCTCGTGAGTTTTGTGTCGGTCGACTTCCCACGCATCCGCCAGTGAACGTCTCGCCCGGCGACGATCAGCGTGTCGAAGTCGTTCGATGCCGCTTCGAGAGCCTTTCGCGTCGCTGCCGAGGGTGCCGTCTTCAGGAACGTGATGAAGTACGTCTCGCCGGCCGCTACTTCGAACGGATCGAGGCGCACCGCCTTCTTCAGCTCAGCCGCGCTGCGCACGAACGTCGTCACCTCGAACCCCATCGCCGACTCCAAGGCCTTCTCCATCGCCTGCTCGAGCGTCGTGCGTGAGCCCACCGCGTCGAACACTGCGTTCCCGCTGTTGGCGTGGGTCCAGGCTCTGCGTGAGCAGCGGCGAGCCATCCGACGGTACCGCCACCAAGCATCTCCTCGAAGCGCCGCTCAGTGCCCACGCGATCCCGTGACCCAGGGGTGCCATCACTCGTTCTCGCCCGCCAGCCGGAACTGCCGCACCCTGGTTCACGGGTGCGGCAGGTCTCCGGAATCGAGGTAGTCGTCGGGGTTCGAGGAGAACGCGCGCAGGCAATCGAGCGAGCACAGCCAGTGCTCGCGGCCGCGGTGATGGACACGGGCGACCGCGGCGTGGCTGCTGACCCGCATCCGGCACACCGGGTCGATCGAGAAGTCGAGGGGGGCGGGGCACAGCTCGACGGCCCACAGCTCGACCGGGTGGCGGATGTTGCGCAGTTGGTGCGAGCCGAGCTCGAGGGTGTCGAGACCGGCGTCTCGAGCCGCGCTGGCGACTGCGGAGGTCACGAGCGTCTGGCCGCTCTCCGCCCGGCTCGCGACGCGGGCTGCGAGGTTCACCGTCGCTCCGAAGTAGTCGCCGTCGCGCGCGACGACGGGCCCGTGATGGAGCCCGCCACGTGGTTCGGGGAAGGCGTCGTTGGCGTAGCACGCCTCGTACACACGCCGAGCCGCGTGGAGTCCGACATCCGGGCTCGGGGCGGCGAGCATGAGCGCGTCGCCGATCGTCTTGACCAGCTCGGCAGTGGTGTCTGCGACGGACTCGACCGCGGCGGCGGCGAACGTGTCGAGCAGGTCGACCGCGGCGTCGTCGCCGTGCGCCTCGGTGAGGGCGGTGAACCCAGCGAGGTCGACGAAGGCGATCGTCCGCTCAACGGCCACCGTCAATGCCTCGTACCGCCGTGAGTGGGGATGAGTGCGTTCACGATGCGGCCGGGAGTTCGACGATGTTGGCCGCGTGATCGTCGATCGGGACGGAGCGGGCACCGGCGATGTGACCGGCCGCGAACTCGGCTGTCGGGCGGACGTCGATCACCACCACGTCGCCAGCCGCGATCCGAGCGGCGAGCTGCCTCGAGCAGATCACCCGCGGTGAGCTGCGCACCATGCCCACCTCGGCGAACGCGTCGAGCAGCGAGTCCTTCGCCCGACGATCACTCATCCCAACCTCCTCAAAGAACTACTTGACAATCTACCCGCTCGACGACATCGCGAAATGGCCCGCTCAGCGAGGCTTGATGGCGGCCCCCTCGGTGAGCCATGTCCACGGTTTCAGACCGGTTGCGTAGCGCGACTCGACATGTTCGATCTCGAACCCGGCGGCCCGCACCAACGCCTCGGGATCGCGGGTGAGGTGGCACCCGTCGGCAAGGCGCTTCTGGAGTGGTTCCAGGCGGCGCTGCCAGCGCGCGATCGACGTATCCGGCGACAGGCCATGTTCGAGGAAGTGGAAACGCCCGCCTGGCCGGAGTACCCGCCGGACTTCGGCCAGCGCCACTTCGACCTCGGGGATCGTGCACAAGGTGAACGTCGACAGTGCTCCGTCGCAGCTGCCGTCCTCGAGCGGGATCGACTCGCCGCGCAGGGCGATGTGCTCGACCATGACGGGAGAGTCAGCGATCCGCCGCGCGGCGAGCCGTCGCGCGGTCGCCGCTGGCTCGACCGCGTAGACGAGATTCACCTCGGGCGGGTAGGCGGGCAGGTTGAGGCCTGAACCGAACCCGATCTCCACCACGGTGCCGAACAGCCCCGCGGTCACCTGTTTGCGCCAACGTCGCAACTCGGCGGTGCCACACGCACGGTCGACGAGCCGTGGCAGAACGTGCTCTCGATAGAGACCCACGGACCCACCCCTTGTCGCTCGTCGTGGGCTCTGCACACTAGTTGGTTCGGTCGTCGCCGGTGCCCTCCGCACAGGCCAGATGTGTCAGTGGCTGAAGTTCACGTGCGGGAGGATCCTCTGCAGCCACTTCGGGCTGTACCAGCTCTTCTCGCCGAGCAGGGCCATCGTTGCTGGCACGAGCATCACCCGGACGACGGTGGCGTCGAGGAGGACGGCCACGGCGAGGGTGAGCCCGAGCTCGGTCGGCGGGATGGGGCCGGTCACGCCGAAGGCGATGAACACGATGATCATGATGATCGCCGCGTTCGTGATCGGCCGGCCGGTGCGGGCGATGCCCTCGCCGATGGCCCGCCGGGTGTCGCCGGTCGCCTGGTAACGCTCCTTGATCGCGGCGAGCAGGAACAGCTGGTAGTCCATCGACAGGCCGAACAGCAGGGCGAAGAAGAACAACGGCGCCCAGGCGTCGACGAACCCCTGGGGGTCGATGCCGAGCAGGCCGGCGCCGTAGCCGTGCTGGAACACGAGCGTGGCGAAACCGAACGCGGCCCCGACGGTGACCAGGTTCATCAGGATCGAGAACGTCGCGATGACCACGCTGCGGAACACCACCAGCAGCAACAGGAACGCGACGATCAAGATGACCGCGATCGCGTAGGGGGCACGGTCGACGAGCACGTTGGTGAGGTCGTGGTTCTGACCCGCCGGTCCACCGACCTTGGCGCTCGGCACGAAGGTGTCGAGCTGGCCGCGCAGGGCCTCGACCATGTCGGCGGTGGCAGATTCGTCGATCTGGGTGCCGGGCACAACGCGAACCACGACACGACCAGTCGGAGCCGGAGGAGTGACGATGCGGGCATCGACGACGTTGTCGGTGGTCATCGCGATGTCGATCACCGTAGGGGCGTCAGCGGCGTCGACGGTGACGTAGGCGGGGCCGGCCGCCCCGGGCCCGAAGGACTCGACGACCATGTCATAGCCATCGCGGCTGGTGTGACCCGGATCGACGACCCGCGCCCCGGGCATGCCCAGCTTCATGCCGAATGACGGGATGACCAGCGCACTGAGGAGCACGAGACCGATGGTCAACGTACGGCCGGGGCGACGCATCGCGGCGCCGGTCCACTTCGCCCAACGACCTTCGGCGACGATGTCCGGGTCCTTCTTGTTGCGGGCAACCAGCACCCTGTCGCCCATCGCGACCAGCACCGCCGGGAGCAGCGTGAGTGCCGCGAGGGCGACCGCGATGACGGACATGATCATGCCGAGGGCCATCGTCTGGAACACCATCACCGGCACGAGGAACACTGCCGCCAGCGACAGCACGACGGTCAGCGCCGAGAGGAACACGGCCTTGCCGGAGGTCGACATCGCGTTCTCGATCGCCTTGATCGCGTCCTTGCCCTCGACCCGTTCCTCGCGGTACCGGGACACGATGAACAGGCTGTAGTCGATACCGACCGCGAGGCCGATCATCATCGAGAAGTTCATGGACCACACCGAGATCGGCGAGATCAAGCTGAGCACGTGCAATGAGGCGAACCCGGTGGCGATGCCGGCGATCGCCAGGATCAACGGGACGCCTGCCGCGAGCATCGCACCGAAGGCGATGAACAACATGATCAAGGTCGGCAGACCGGAGAGCAGTTCGGCTTTGTGGAGCGCCGCTTCGTTCATCTCGTTGAAGTCGGCCCACACCGGCCACTCACCTGTCACATGGGCCGTCGCGCCATCAGCGATGGTCAACCCGCCGACGAAGCGTCCGAGCTCGCCGGCCGCCTCGGGACGATCCTTGTCCTCACCGATCTGCTGCTCGACCGGAACCAACGCCGTCAAGCCGTCCTGGGAGATCATCCCGGCCTCGGATGGCATCGACAGCGGATCCGCGACCGACAGCACTCGTGGACCGGTGGCCAACTCTGCTTCCAGCGCCTGCAACCCGCCCGGGTCGTCAGCGATCGGGGTGTCCTGGCGGTAGACGACGATCGGGTTCTCCGCGCCGAACGCCGGGAAGTCCTCGCGGAGCTCCATCCGTACCTGCTCGGCGATCGAGCCCTTCGCATCCCAACCCGCACCCGACAGTGCCCCAGTCAGGGTGATGGCCAGCGGCGCAGCGGCCAACGTGACCAGCAGCCAGACAAGGATCACCGCCCGCCTGTGGCGCGCCATCGACGCGGCGAGACGCGAGAACAGCGCCCGCTCGTCGGGGTCGTGTGACGGCTCGTGTTGGACGGGCAAACGCGTGTCGGTGACAGTGCTCACAGGGTCTCCTCTTCGCTGCAGCGGACATGAGAACTATACCCCCCGGGGTATGAATCCGACACCCCGAAGATGGGTCGGTCGGTTCTAGAGCGCCGTCGAGCCTGGCGTCCGGTTGAGCGCGGCCGGGGTGGCGCTCACACTGACCGGCGTCGGGGCGTGCGCGCTCGTTCAGTCCACACGGGATCGGCCGAGAGCGACGTAGCGCTCGCCGGCACAGGCGAACGCGGCGAGACACACCGCCCACGCGGCCGACCACCCGAACGCGCTCACCGCGACTCCGAGGAGCAGCGGCGCCGCGGCGCGCGCGAACGTCGTGGCCCGCTGGATGCGGGCGTTGGTGGCGGCGAACGCCGGGGCGCCGACGAGGTCGACCACGATCAGGGGTCGAAGCACGGTGGTCGCGCCCGACGCGGCACCAACGACGAACATGGCTGGGAAGATCATCACGCTGGCGGTCACGGCGAGCGGTAACGCCAGGAGGCAGAGTTGCACCAGACTGGCACCCGCCGCCAGTGCTGTCAGCGAGCGGCGGCCGATCGGACCGAGCAGCAACAGCCGGCCGGCGACCTTGCCGAGGCCCATCACGCCGAGCGCCGCCGACGCGACCGACAGATCGGCGCCGCGTTCGACGAGGAGCGCGATCATGTAGGCGGTGGTGGCGATCATCGCCGCCTGCTCGAACAGGACCGCCATGCGCAGTTGGCGCTGGCGCCGGTCGACGGGTGGCGCCGGCATTTGGGTCACCTGTGTGGCGACGCTGTGGGCGCCAGGTGACGGGAGCACCACGGCGTGCAGGACGAACGTGAGCAACCCCCCGCCGAGTCCGAGCACGGCGAGCGCCTCACGCCACCCGATCGCTCCAACGAGCCAGCCGCCGAGCGGTGCGAACACGGTGCTGGCGAGTCCGCCGGCGACCGTCACGACGGCGAGGGTGCGGTGTCGCCGAGCGGGGTCGAGGGCGACGACCACCGCCATCGCCGGCTCGTACAACGTGACCGCCATCGCCGCGCCGATCACGATCCACGCGACGTACAGCACGACCGGGTTGGGTGCCGCGGCAAATGCGAGCATCCCGAGCGTGCCTACGATCGACCCCGCCGAGAGCACGAGGCGCGGGCCGAACCTGGCCAGGGCACGGGCGGTCGGTGGAGCTCCGAGCCCGGCGATGAGCAGCCCCAGCGCGAACGCGCCGGACACGAGACCTTCTGACCAGCCGGTGTCGCTGGTGATGTCCGGTGCGGCTACCGCGAAGCCGTAGAACAGCACGCCCCACGACACGAGCTGGGAGATGGCCAGGGTGAGCGTGGCCCGGCGCAAGGCCGGCGACCCCCACCCGGCCGTACCGGGGTCAGTGACAGCAGGCTGCTGGCGCATCGGGAACCGTCGTCAACTCGGTGCGGTCGACCGGAACCGCCACCAGTGACCTGACGACTACTCCTGTGCGTCGGTGGTTCCCCCGACGACCTCATCGATCCATCCGAGTGCTGCAATCGCGGCGGGGAAACCGCGAGTGGTGATCGCGCACAACGCGACCTGACGGACATCGTCGGCGTCAGCACCGGCAGCGAGTGCTCGCCGTGCGTTGGAGCGGACGGAACCTTCGGCGAGGGCGCCAACGGCGATGCCGAGCGTGACGAGTCGCAGTGTTCGCTCGTCGAGGCTCCCGGCCGCGGCCACCGCTTCGGCCACGGCGTCTTGTGTCGCGGCGACGGACGGGTAGTCGCGCCGGAAGCGTGTGTAGATCTCGGGAAGGTGTTCGGTCATCCGTCCAGCATCACACGGACTTCAAGATGACGCATGCTTCCTTGTGGAGCGCCATGCCGGACAGCGGGTCGGCCTTCACTGGGCGCAATACGGCGTCGCCGGTGCCACGCCCGGCGGCGAG
>DASUEW010000753.1:0-7243 GCA_036274875.1 Ilumatobacteraceae bacterium | reverse complement strand
CCGATGCCGTCGTCTCTTGCTCACCGAGGTAGCCCGACACGATGAGCCGGTGGTCAGCACGAAGAGCCTCGGCGGCCTCGTGGATGACGAGCTCGCCATGAGACAGCACGTAGCCGCGACTCGCGACTGCGAGTGCGATGTGGATGTGCTGTTCGACCAGCAGTACGGCGCAGCCGCTCTCCGTGGCGTACGTCGTGACGACCGGGAGGAGGCGTTCGACGATCACGGGAGCGAGCCCGAGGGAGAGCTCGTCGAGCAGTAGCAGCCGGGGTCGGCGGGCCAGCGCCCGCCCGAGCGCGAGCATCTGCTGCTCGCCGCCCGACAGCAGCCCGGCCCGACGGTCGGCGAGCCCGGCGAGTGCCGGGAAGTACTCGTAGGCGACCTCTGCGTCGAGGTGCTCGCCGCGGGATCCGAGACGAAAGTGCTCGGCGACGGTCAGGCCGAAGAACACGCCCCGACCCTCGGGCACGTGGGCAATGCCGAGCCGAGCTCGCGCGGCAGGTGACCGCCGTGCGATGTCGGCTCCGTCGATGCGTATCGTGCCCGACATCGGGCGGACGAGACCGGAGATCGCTCGCAGCGTGGTCGTCTTGCCCGCACCGTTGGGGCCGAGCAGGGCGACCACCTCTCCGGAACCGACGTGGAGGTCGAGCGCACGCACGACCGCCGCCGCGTCATAGCCCGCCGACAGCGCCTCGAGCTGGAGGACCGGGTCAGAGCTCATCGATCACCGACTCCAACTCGGTCGCCGCGGAGCCCAGGTAGGCGGCCACCACTTTCGGGTCGGCGCGCACATCGCTGGGTGTGCCAACCGCGATCACCTTGCCGAACTCGAGCACGACGACGCGGTCGCTGATCCCGAGCACGAGCCCCATGTCGTGGTCGATCAGGAGGATCGGCGTGCCACGGTCGACGATCTCGCGCAGATGGCCACCGAACGCGATCGACTCGTGCGCGTCGAGACCGGCGCCCGGCTCGTCGAGGCACAGCAACTTGGGGCGTGCGGCCAGCGCGCGGGCGACGGCGACGAGTTTGCGCTGGCCCTGCGTGAGCTCACTCGGGGTCGCCTCGGCGAGATGCTCGAGCGCGAACGTCTCGAGCGCATCGTCGACGGCCCGCGAGCGGGCACGCGTCGGGGAGAAGATGTCCTTGATCGTGGTGAGCACCGACAGGTGTTGGGCCGCCACGGTGAGGTTCTCGCGCACGGTCAGGTCGTCGAACAGTTCGATCGCTTGCCATGTCCTGGCGATACCGCGGCGGGCGCGCACATGCGGGCTCTCGTCGGTGACGTCGACACCGTCGACTGCAACCGTGCCCCGATGCGGGACAAAGCCGGTCACGGCGTCGACGAACGTGGTCTTGCCGGCACCGTTCGGTCCGATCAGACCGACCAGTTCGTTCGGCTCGACGTCGAGATCGACGTCGAGCACGGCGTGCACACCGCCGAACGACACCGAGATCCCGCGAGCGGACAGAACGCCGGTCACCGTGTCACTCTCGATGTCACCTGGGTCACGATCCGACCTCCGTCATCACCTGCTGCCCATCGCCGCCCGTCGCCACAGGCCCGCTGGATTCGTGTCCCACTCTTGCTGCCGCCTTGGCGCGCTTCGCGGCCTGCCGTTTGCGGTACGTCGTACCGGCCACGCCCTCGGGGTTCTGGATCAGCGTGACGATCACGAGCACGCCGCCGACGAGCAGCGTCCAGTTGCCGGAGATGTGGAGCAACTCCTGGAAGAAGTACGGAACGAGCCCCTCGGTGACGACGAGGCCGCCGATCACCGCGCCCGAGACCATCGTGATCCCCCCGATGTAGGCGAAGGCGACGAATCCGAGCGCGATCAGGATGCCGAACCGGGCCGCGCTCACCGAACCGAAGTTGTAGGCGTACATCCACCCCGCAGTGCCGGCGATGAACGACGAGATCGCGTAGGCGACGATCTTGACCCGCGCGACGTGGATGCCGGCCGCCGCGGCCGCCCGCTCGTTGGCCCGCACCGCCAGCATCTGCTGCCCCAGCACGCTGCGACGGATCTGGGCGACGAGCAGGCAGAGCGCGATCACGACGACGAGGTACAAGAAGCCGAGCACCGGACTCGGGAGCTTGTCGTCGAGCCCGCGGAACCCGGCGTCGGAGCCGATGCTGCCCCCGAACAGGCGCGGCTGCTCGACCGGCGAGCCCGAGACGCCGGCGCCCCACCTCCGGTTGGCGAAACCGAACTGCTCGATCGCGACGACCCCGGCCAGCGTCACCACGGCGAGGCTGGGGCCGCGCACACGCAGCGCGGAGACCCCGACGATCAGGCCGACGACGACGCCGGCCAGCGATCCGATCAGCGGACCCCACGGAAACCCGATGCCGGCGCGCACGATCATGTGCGACACGACGAACCCCGACGCCCCGGCGAGACTGACCTGCGCCAGCGAGACCTGACCGACGAACCCGGTGATGACGACCAGCGACAGGCAGACGACGACGCCGATCAGCGACAGCATCAACGCCTGCCGGTAGCCGTACGGCAGCACGATCAGCAGCGCCGCGCCGAGCACCGCCAGCCCCGCCGCCGGTGCGGCGAGCCGTCGCGGTGCTGGCGCGAACGGAAGTCGCTTCTCGACCAGCTCACCGCGCGACGGCAGGCTGGCACCGCGGAGCGACAACGCGAACACGAGCAGCAGGAACGTGAGCAGCGCCTGCGTGCCCGGGATCGGATTGCCTCGGTCGGTCGGGAACCAATCCAGCGTCACCACCCACGTCATCAGCGACCGACCGATCCCGATGCCGAAGCCGGCGAGACACGCGATCCAGAGCGACGAGAAGCCGGCGAACAGTGCCGCCGCGAGCGCCGGCACGATGAAGAACACCAACGTCGTCGAGTCGGCCTGGGCGAGCGGAGCGGCGACGATCCCCATCGCGCCGGCAACCGCCGACGCCAGCACTGTGTTCGCCATCGAGAGCTGGTTCGGCGACAACCCGGCGAGCATGCCGAACACCTCGTTTTCGGCCGCCGCCCGTGTCGCAAGACCGAACCGGGTCCAGCGGAACAGGGCGACGAGCACGAGCGCGATCAGTACGACGACCCCCGCCATCCAGAACCCGTATACCGGGATCGACTTGCCGAACACGTCGACGATTTCCTTGGGAAACACGCTCGGGATCGCCTTCGATGCCGATCCGAACCAGAGCAGCATCGTCGCCTGGAGGATCAGGAGGATCCCGAGCGAGGCGACGAGCTTGGCGAGCGGCGACGACGTTCGCAGCGGTCGGAACACGAGCAGCTCGCTCAGCACACCGACCAGGATCGCCACCGACATCGTGACGATCGCCGCCGGGACCGTGCCGAACGTGACGTGGAAGTAACCCGACTTCAGCGCCCAGAAGCCGTACGCCGACACCATCGCGATGGCGCCGGTGGCTAGGTTGATGATCCCGGAACCGCGGTACGTGATGACCACGGCCATCGAGATCCCGGCGATCACCGCGCCGCCCCCGAGCCCGAGCAGGATGAAGAGAACGAAGTCCTTCATGGTCTCTGCTCGGCGCTCGCCGCGGGCGGGCGGTGATCGGATGAGGATCGAAAGGCTACGGGACCCACCCTTCGGGCGGCGGGACGAAGTCGCCGGCCAGCTCCCACCCGGCGTCCGCGCCGTTGTACTTGTAGAACTGTGTGTAGTCGTTGCACACGCCGGGAGCGTCGGGATACTTGCCGCACTGGAGCACCGGCGAGCCGAGGATCAGCGGGCCCTCGAAGGCCTTCATCTGCTCGACGATCGCGTCGGGGGTGATGTCGTCGGGGCCGACCGCATTGAGGAACTTGGCCAGTGTCATCGCCTGCCCGAAGCCGACCAGGATCCACGGGTCACCGATCATCGACTCGTTGCCGTGGGCCGTCAAGATGTCGGTGTACGGCGGCACCGCCGGATCGGTCGGGTCGATGCTGAGCGACGAGGCGACGGCGTAGTGCCACTGCGGAAGGTCACCGAGCGCGGCGCCCACGTCGGCGTTGATGCAGATCGGGCTGGCGAGCACCTTCTCGTCGGGGATCTCGAGCTGTTGGATGGCCTGCTCGAACTTGACGCAATCGTTGGGGTTGATGACCGGCATCACGAGGTCGACGTCCTGGGCGCCGGCTGAGATCAGCGGCACGGTCAGGTCGGGCGTGTCGGCCGGGTACGACACCACCTCGATCGGGATGCCTGCGGCCTCGAACGCCGACGCCTGCCCCTCCGCGCCCTCGTCCTGGCCGGCGCCTTCGGGATAGATCAACGCCGCCGACGTCGTCCCCAGCACGTCACGGGCGAACGTCGCATACGGGGCGAGGATGTACTTGGCACCGCCGTAGAGCACGGCCGCCGTGTCCTGGACCGTGTCAGCCGGGCTGACCGACACGCCGTGGATCACCGGCTTCGAGCCGGCCAGGGCGGCGTAGAACGGCTCGGTCCCGATGAACGTCGGTCCGGAGATCACGGCCACGATCGAGTCGTCGTTGGCGAACTGCTGGCCGCACTGCTGACCTTCCTCTTCGGCGTTGGCGACGTAGCAGGTCACGACCTCGAGCGGGTGGCCGCCGATGCCACCGCCCTCCTCGTTGATGTACTGGACCGCCTCGTTGACGCCGTCGATGTTGGTATGGGTGACCTCGACGGCGCCGCCCTGCTGGTTGAAGTAGCCGATCTTGATCGGATCGAGGCTGTCGTCGGCCGGACCCGACCCGCCGACATAGGCGGCGAAGTCGGTGACCTTGCCCTCGACCTCTGCCGGCGCGGTCGTCTCCTCGCTCGGTGCCGTCGTACCTTCGCTGGGTGCGGTCGTTTCCTCGCTGGCCGGTGCGGTCGTTTCCTCGCTGGCGGGTGCCGTCGTTTCCTCGCTGGCGGGTGCCGTCGTCGAGTCGCCCCCAGTGTCGGTCGTTTCGTCGTCGTCGTCGCCACCGCAACTGGCCGCGACGAGCACGCCGACCACGAGCAGAGAGGTCAGCCCTCGACGCCGAGTCCCGGCCGCGAACCTGGTGTTTCTTTGCATGACTTCCCCCTTGTCGCACTACGGACGTCCGTCCGGCATGCGGACCGTATCGTAAGCACACACCCGTCGCGGGTCGCAAGCACCGCGCTTCCCGAGCGGCGAACGACATCTTCGCGCGGTCTGTCACCCGAACAGGCGCTGTGACGCGATCTCGCAACCCTGCGCCATCGTCGCCAGCTTCGCCCATGCCACGTCGGGATCGATGCCCTGCATGCCGACGTGGACCGAGAACCCACAGTCGACCCCTGCCATCAGCCGGCTCGGGTCGACGACGGTCGCCCAACGCTCGAGTCGCTGGGCGACGAGCTCGGGGTGCTCGATGTAGTTCGACTGGGGCTCGATCACGCCTGGGCAGATCACCTTGTCGTCCGGCACGCCGAGCTCGGCCAGGACGGCCCACTCGTGGGCGTGGCGCGGGTTGGCGCCCTCGAACAGAACGGTTCTCGGCTTGGCCTTCCAGACCAGATCGACGATGTCGGCGAGCGGCACGTCGCAGTGGTGCGGGCCGGGGTAGTTCCCCCAGCACAGGTGCATGCGCAGCCGGTCGGCGGGGATGTTGCGCACGGCGTGGTTGATCGCCTCGATGTGGATCGCGATCGTGCGCCGGAACTCATCGAGGTCGAGCTCGGCGTACGCGCTGTGGCGGCCCATCGCCAGATCGGGGCAGTCGAGCTGGACCGTCACGCCGGCGGCGGCGATCGTCTCGTACTCGTGACGCATCGCCTCGGCGATCGCGAACACGTACTCCTCGTGGGTCGGGTAGTAGTCGTTGCGGAAGAACAGCGACACGACGCCGGGCGACGCCGCGCTCGAGAACGTGGCCTTGGCGCCGGCCCGGCTCGCGGCCTCGGCAAGATGCTTCATGTCGAGGTGCGCAGCCTCGGTGTCGCGCACCGTGATCGGCCCCGTGCAGGCAGGCGCCGATCGCTTGCGGCGGCCCGGATTGTCGGCGACGCGCTCCGCGCTCCGCGGGAAGTCGTCGAGATCCTGGAAGCGGTAACTCTGCGGCGATTCACCGCCGAACCCGTCGAGCCGGTCCTTGACGTACGTGGCGTACGACGGCTTCGACATCTCACCGTCGTTGACGATCGACACCCCGGCCGACACCTGTCGCTCGACGGCCTCGCGCACGGCGGACTCGACGCGTGCGGAGAGGGCGACCGGATCGACGGGGACGCCGTCGCCGACCGCCCACATCATCCGGACGAGGTCGTCGGGCCGGGGGAGGCTCCCCGTGTGCGTGCTCAGGATGCGATCGTCGTCCATCGGCTCCCCGTCGTCCTGGTTGATGGCTTCCCGGAGCGAACGGTACTGTACGCACAACGGCGACACGTCCGTGTGCCGGGCACGGTCAAGCGCTGCAACGACGAAGACGAAGGACGAAACGGGGGGATGATGACCAAGACCGCGATCGCACAACGACTCCACCACACGGCGTACGTCACCAAGGACCAGGAGGCGACCCGCGCGTTCTACGAGGACGTGCTCGGGTTTCCGCTGCTGGCGACGTGGTCGGAGGCCGACGAGCTGTTCGGAGCGCTGCGCGTGTACTGCCACACGTTCTTCGGCCTCGCCGACGGAAGCGCGCTGGCGTTCTTCCAGTTCGCCGACGAGACCGATCAGAAGGAGTTCGGCCCCGAGCTGGCACCGTCGCCGTTCCGCCACATCGCGATGAAGGTCGACGCCGACGGCCAGGCGGAGCTCGAGCGCCGTCTGAAGGAGGCGAACTGGAAGCCCGAGGGCACCTATGTGCTCGAGCACGGCTACTGCCGCTCGTTGTACACCGAGGATCCGAACGGGATGCTGCTCGAGTTCACGGTCGACGTGCCGGAGGCCGATCAGATCGCGGTCGAGCGGAGAGCCGACGCCCACGAGACGTTGAGCCGCTGGCTGGCTGGGGACCACACCGGGAACAACCCGTACCGGTGAGCACCTTGGCCGTCACATGACCGACCCGTCGCGTCCGGACGAGGCGGCGGTGGTCACGATTTGGGTGGCGGCGTCGTGACGCGCTGCGAGACGCTGGGTGCCCCGGGTGCGGCGGTGGGCAACAGCGCCAGGTTGGTCCAGGCCGTCGTGACCTCACCCGCCGCCTCGAGCAGCAGGGGTAAGTACTCGCCGATGAGGCGCTCGCTCGACGTCTCGGCGGCGTGGACGGTGACGTTCATGGCGGCCGCGGTCCGGCCCGAGCGGTCGCGGACGGGCGCCGCGACCGACCGGATGCCG
>DASUEW010000752.1:0-7253 GCA_036274875.1 Ilumatobacteraceae bacterium | reverse complement strand
CAAGGGCGATGGCGACGATGTCGTGGAAGTCGGTTTGGATCTCCTCGAGCGTGGCGATGGTGGGGAGCCGGCGCACCGCGGCGCCGCCGGGGAACACACCGCCGCGCAGCAGCCGATGTCCGGTGATCTCGGCGTTGAGGCGGAGCAGACGTTCACGGATCCGGAGCGCGTGCGCGTAGACGACGCCGAAGGCGACGTCGTTGCACAGCGCGCCCACGTCGGCGACGTGGTTGTAGAGCCGCTCGAGCTCCAACAACACACCGCGCAACACCTGCGCCGGGCGGGGTACGACGCAACGACAGGCGTCCTCGACCGCGAGGCAGTAGGCGAGCGCGTGGCCCACGGAGGTGTCGCCGGATATCCGTTCGGCGAGCTCGACACCGGCCGTGATGTCTCGTCCCTGGAAGAGCCGTTCGATGCCCTTGTGGACGAACCACAAGCGGGCCTTCATGCTGAGGATCGTCTCGCCGACGACGGAGAACCTGAAGTGGCCGGGTTCGATGAGCCCGGCGTGAACGGGGCCGACGGGGATCTCGTAGACGCCGGTTCCCTCGACGCTGAGAAACGGATAGGCGGCCGACTCGTCACCGAACGGTGGGGCGGGCCCGGCATCGGTGCGCATCGGATGCCAGCCCTCCGGCCAGTGCTGGTGCAGGACGAGGTGGGCGGGCTGCGGATGGCCGGTCGGCTCGATGCCGAACAAGTCGCGCATCTCGCGCTCGAAGCGACTGGCAGGGAACGACAGGCCGGCCAGGCTCGGCAGCTCCGGGGCATCGGCGGGAACCCTGACGTGAAGCTCGACGCGCGAGTCGGGCGGTCCGGCCACCAACAGGTAGACGACGCGCATGGTTGCCTTCCGCGCGTCGGTGGGTGGGTCGTGATGGGCGGCGACGAGGGCCAGGCGGTACCCGTCGGCCGCCAGGCGGGCGTAGGCGGCAGCCACCTCGTCGACCGGAGTCTCCACGACGGTCCGCCCGCCGGCCGGCTCGGTCGCGCCCGTCACCCGGTCACCACCCTCGCCGCCGCCTCGAGTAGTCGCTCGATGGGCCAGATCGACACGCCCAGCAGCGCCAGCGCCGCCATGCCGACGACCAGCGGCACCGCCGAGGTGGTGGACATCCGACGAGATGGGCCATCGACATCTGCGACGTCTGGCTCGCCGAGCAGCATCCGCTGGGCATGACCGACCATGGCCGCGAAGATCACGAACACCAACACGAACGCGACGCCGACAGCCCAGCCCATCCCGTCGGCAACGCCGGCGCGGGCGATCGCCAGCTCGCTCGCGAACAGGCTGAACGGAGGGAGCCCCAGGAGGGCGAGCACTCCCAGTCCGAAGATGCCGCCGAGAAACGGTTGACGTACGAGCAACCCGCGCACTCCTGCGATCTCAGTCGTGCCGGTGACGTGGAGGATCTCCCCTGAGCTGCAGAACAAGACCGCCTTGCCGATCCCGTGGCCCAAGATGTGCAGCAGCGCCGCCCCGACCGCCAACGGGGTGCCGATCGCGACGCCGAGCGCGACGAGGCCCATGTGCTCGATGCTCGAGTAGGCCAGCATCCGCTTGTAGTCGCGTTGGGCCAGCAGCAGGGAGGCGGCGACCGCCAGTGACAACAGGGCGCCGGCGACGAGCAGGCCGCGCACGTACCCGGTGCCGAGGGCGGCATCGGCGATCACCTTGTAGCGCAGCAGCGCGTAGAACGCCACCGACAGCAACACCCCCGACATCAGGGCCGACACGGGGGCGGGGGCCTGGCTGTGGGCGTCGGGCAGCCACGTGTGCATCGGTGCCAGACCGATCTTCGTGCCGTAGCCGACGACCAGGAGCCCGAGTGCGAGGCGCACGACGCCGGGATCCAGGCTCGGAGCGAGCGTGACGAGCGTCGACCAGTTCAGGGACGCTTCGGCGTCTCCGCCGGCGTGGCGCGACGCGAAGTACACGAGCACGGTGCCGAGGAAGGCGAGCGCGACGCCGACCGACCCGATGACCACGTACTTCCACGATGCCTCGAGTGATGCCCGAGTGCGGCGGTGTCCGACGAGGAACGCGGTGGCGATCGTGGTGGCCTCGACCGCGACCCACAGCACGCCGAGGTTGTCGGCCAGGACGGCGGTGAGCATGGCGGCGATGAAACCCTGGACGAGCACCCCGTAGATGCGCGCGCGGCGCGCCGTCGTGTGCCCGTGCTCGAGCTCGGCGCGGACGTACCCGACCCCGTACGACGTGGCGACGAGCGCGACGCTGCCGATGACGATGATCATGTAGGCGCTCAGCGCGTCGGCCCGCAGGAGCCGGTCGAGTGCGGTGACCGGACCGTCGTCGAGGACCCCGACGGCGAGCACGACGCCCGCGCCGGTGACGATCGCCGCCGCGAGCGGGCCCACCCACGCCGTGAGGGCTCGCCAGCCGGCGGCGCCGACGATCACGCCGGCCGCGACCGGGAACAACGGTACGAGCACGACGAGGGTGCGCATCAGTCGCGCAGCTCCCGGAGTTGGTTGAGATCCGTCACGCCGAACTTGGCCCGCATCCGTGTGGTGAGGACCTGGAGGATGAACACGGCGAGCAGGACGTCGAGTGCCACGCCGAGCTCGACGATGAGCGGCACGCCCGCGGTGGCCAAGAACGCGACGAGCGCGATCCCGTTGTCGAGCAGGAGGAACCCGACGATCTGGGTGACGGCCTTGCGTCGGGTGGCGAGCACGAAGAACCCGATCAGCGCCACGGCGATCCCGATTGGAATGGCCGACGTCTCGGGACCCGGGTCCAACGCCACGACGTCGCGGCTCGTGGCGTAGGCGAGGAGGGTGAGCCCGGCCGCCGCGAGCAGCGACGCGGTGACGTTCACGAACGGCTCCACCTCTCGCGTCTCGTCGCTGTCGCGGATGATGCGCAACAGCACGCGGGGCAGCACCACCCCCTTCAGCACCAGCACCAGCGCGGCGGCGCCGATCAGCTCGGCGTGTTCCTCGTGCACCCCGAGCAGGAACGCGACCGCCGCGAGGGCGACGCCCTGCACCGTGAGGGCGTGCACGATGGCCCCGAGCCCTCGGCGCCACAACACCACGAAGGCACACACGAGCACGAGCCCGACGGCGAGGTCGAGGAGCTGGACGAACAGGGTTTCGCTCATGCCAGGTAGAACGAAGCGGTAACCGCCAGGAAGGCGAGGACGAACGAAGCGGCGAGGAGCTCGGGGACCCGGAACAGGCGCACCTTGGCGACGAACACCTCGAACGTGGCGATGACGATGCCGAGGACCGCGATCTTGGCGCAGACCGCACCCGCGGCGGCCAGCAGCTCGAGCGGGTGGGTGGTGGTGGCGATGCCCCACGGAACGAAGAGGTTCGAGAGCAGCCCCAGGAACACGACCAGGCGCATGTGGGCGGCCAACTCGACGAGAGCGAGGTCCGGCCCGGAGTACTCGAGGATCATCGCCTCGTGGATCATCGTCAACTCGAGATGCGTGCTCGGGTTGTCGACGGGCAGGCGGCCCGTCTCGGCGAGCGTGACCACGGCGAGCGCGGCGAATGCGAGCATCGTCTCGGGGGACGCGACCGTGCTCGGGTGGTCGAGCGTGCTCGTGACGATCGCCGACAGGTTCGACGACCCGGCGGTCACCGACAAGGCGAAGATCGCCACGAGGATGGTCGGCTCGGCGACGGCGGCGATGGTCATCTCGCGGCTCGATCCCATCCCTCCGAATGCGGTGCCAGGGTCGAGGCCGGCCAAGGCGAGGAACACCGTGCCGAGCAGCAGCATGTACACGAGGGCGAACAGATCGCCGATCTCGTCGAGCCCCGAGCGTGTCGTCAGGAACGGCACGATGCCGGTGGCGACGACGGCCGTGGCGACGAGGACGAGCGGCGCGAGCGTGAAGACCCAACTCGCGGTGGCCGGGACGATGCGCTCTTTCGCCATCTGCTTGCGGATGTCACGCCACGGTTGGGTGAGCGGCGGGCCGGCGCGTCCCTCCAGGCGGGCTCGGACCCATCGCATCAGCCCGACGACGAACGGCGCCACGACGACGACGAGGGCCGTCTGGCACACGGCCGCCGCGAGTCCGGCGACGCTCATCGGGTCACGCTCATCGGGTCACGCTCATCGGGTCACGCTCACTGGGTCACGCTCACCGGGCCACCACCAACGCCACGACCAGCGCGACCATGATGTACGCCAGGTAGCGGTGGATGCTGCCGTCCTGGAGATGCCGGGCGGTGCGGCCCCACCATCGCCCCGCTCGCAACACGGGCTCGTAGAGCCGGTGCTCGACCGCATCACGGATGCCTTGGCGGTACCGCACGGCCTCGACGTAGTAGCGCGACTCGACCCGGTGATCGACGTGCACGTCGAGGTCCGGTCGCAGCACGTCGTCGAACACCCGTTGCAGCGGCTCGGCGAACGAGGTGGCGGTGTACTCCATGCGCGCCGTCTGCACACTGCGCCCGCATCCCCACGTCGCCGCCCCGCGTCTGGTGGGAGCGGAGCGCACGGCGCGCACGACGGCGAGTGTGGCGAAGATCGCGGCGAGGAGCCCGACGGCGAGCAGCAGGGGCGACAGGGTGGCTTGGATTCCGGCCAGCTCGAGGTTCACGCCGTCGGCGCGCACGGGCCGGCCGTCGGCGAGCGGGCCGAGCACGGCGACCGCCCTGGTCAGTGGCCGGCCGAGGGCGGTCGGCGCGAGGCCGAGGGCGACGCACACGCCGGCGAGGAGGCACAGGCCGATCCGCATGGACCAAGGAGACTCGTGGGCGGCATCTGCTTCGGGCGATCGCGGCATGGCGAGGAACCCGGTCCCGAACGCCTTGACGAAGGTGGCGGCCGCCAGTCCGCCGGTCAGGGCGACGATCGCGACCGCCACCGGCATCGCCACGGCGACGAGCGCGGTCGACGACGGGAGGCTGTGCACGAGCGCCTGGAGCAGCAGCCACTCACTCACGAACCCGTTGAGGGGAGGCAGCGCGGCGATGGCCAACGCCCCGATGGCGAACGTCGCGCCGGTGACGGGCATGCGGCGGGCGAGACCTCCGAGCCGGTCGAGGTCGCGTGTGCCGGTGGCGTGCAGCACCGAACCGGCGCCGAGGAACAGCAGCCCCTTGAACGCGGCGTGGTTCACGACGTGCAGCAGCGCAGCCGCGACTGCGACCGACGCCAACGCTCGGTTACCACTCGCCGCGAACAGGCCGGCGGCGCCCACGCCGATCAGGATCAGCCCCACGTTCTCGGTGGTCGAGTACGCCAGCAGCCGCTTGAGGTCGGTGGCCACCAGCGCGTGCAGGATTCCGAACAACGCCGAGACCGCGCCGACGACGAGGATCGTCAGACCCCACCAACGCGGGCCGCCACCCAGCAGGTCCCATCCGACGCGCACGATCCCGTACACCCCGAGCTTGACCATCGCTCCCGACATCAGCGCCGACACGTGGCTGGGTGCCTCCGGATGGGCCCGCGGCAACCACACGTGGAGCGGCACGACGCCGGCCTTCGAGCCGAACCCGACCAGGGCGAGCACGAACACCACCGATCTCGCGTGTGGCCCGACCCCCGCCGCCCCGTCGCGGATCGCGGCGAACGAGTCTCCGCCGGCCTGTCCGGCGAGGACCACCAGCGCCAGCAGGATCGCGACCAACCCGAGCTGGGTCATCGCCGCGTACCAGTGCGCCGCGCTTCGCACGGCGGGGTTGTGGCGGTGGTCGGCCACGACCAGCAGCAGTGACGACAGCGCCATCAGCTCCCACAGCACGAGCAACGTCGACACGCTCCCCGCGGCCGGCACCATCAGCAGACTCCAGACGAACAGCGGCAGCGTCGCCTGCACCGATCGGCCCGACGCCCCGTGCCCCGTCGACCTCGGTGCCGCATAGCCGATGCCGTACAGCGCGGCCGGGATCGCCACGACCGCCACCGCGACCACGAACACCGCCCCCAAGGCGTCGAGCTCGATGCGGACCCCCGCGAGCGGCAACAGGTCGGGCATCGTCGCGGCGACGGTCCCGCTTCCCGTCAACACCGCGAGCGCGGCAACCAACCCGGCGGCCGCCGAGGCAGCCGTCAGGCCGCCGACCGCTGCGACCCGGAGCCGGCGTGGCGCGGCAATGGCCGCGACCATCGCCAGCCCCGCCGCCACCGAGGCGGCGGTCAGGCCGACTCCGGCAGCTGTCACCGACCGACGATCCCCCGCAACGCCTGCAGGATCGCGGTGGGATCGGGCGGGCAGCCCGGGACCTCGACGTCGACGGGTACGACATCACGGACCGCGCCCTCGACCCCGTATCCGCCGGCGAAGACGCCACAGTCGAGGGCGCAGTCCCCGAGGGCGATGACCATTTTCGGCGACGGTGTGGCTTCCAGGGTCTTGGCCAACGGCACCGCCATGTTCTTGGTGACCGGACCGGTGACCAGGAGCGCGTCGGCGTGCCGCGGCGAGGCCACCAACCGGAACCCGAAGCGCTCCCCGTCATAGACGGGGCTGAACGACGCACCGACCTCGAGCTCGCAGCCGTTGCAGGAGCCGGCATCGACGTGGCGGATCTGCAGCGATCCGCGAAGCTTCGCCGGCGCCGGTGGCGGGTGTTCGTCGGGAGCGCTGTCGGCACCCGATTCCGTGACACGCCCCGTCGTGAGGATCTTGCGGAGGAGGTTCATGCAGCACCACGGTGGGGCGAGGGCCCACCCCGGATGAGCGAGCTGACGAAAACGTCACAGTAGCAAGTCGTGTTCAACGCAAGGGAATGGGGCCGATCGACCGCGGTGATCACGCGGAGCACGGGCGGGTCGGAGACGTCGACCTGGGCCCGCGAACGTCTGGTCGTGCGCCTCGACACGCGAATCCGCGATCTCGCGTCCGATGCGCGCCCGCGTCCGGTGCGCGCCCGGTGCGCCCCCAGGGATTCGAACCCTGAACCAATGGATTAAGAGTCCACTGCTCTGCCGTTGAGCTAGAGGCGCGAAGCCCGGGCAGTGTAGGGGGCAACGCCAAGCCCCCCAAACTGCCAGGGCACGTGGGGTGAGCGACGGGAATTGAACCCGCGGCCTTCAGGGCCACAACCTGATGCTCTAACCAACTGAGCTACGCCCACCATGGGGAGCGGACATTCTGCCACGCCAGGCGTACATCACCACCATCTCGATTTGACGCGTGGCGTCGCGATCCGGCTCTGCACGACCGACAGCGGGTGGGACCGACAACGGGTGGCGGTTCCGGACGGCTCACCGATCGGCAAGGATGTGACATCGCGTCGCCGCACTGAGA
>DASUEW010000751.1:0-6348 GCA_036274875.1 Ilumatobacteraceae bacterium | reverse complement strand
ACCGATGCGTCGACAGGAGCCGTCGCCGTTCGGACGCGGCGGTGGCCGGTCACTGTCCCACCAGTCATGCCAGAGGCGTGACGGCGGGCTTGAACCCCCTCGCGAGGAGGCCACCCCGGAACAGGTCGGTGACCGTCTCGTCGACCAGCACGACAGCGACCCCGCGGTTGCTCTCGGCCATGTGCACCACCTCGAAACTGGCGATGTTGACGCCGAGATCGGCGGCCAGCGTGAACAGCTCGGCCGCCGCCCCTGGGCGGTCGGGGATCGGGATCCGGAATTCGGCGACCGACTCGGGATCGGTGATCCGTCCCGGCAGGTTCGTCCGCGCCTCGCGAGCACTGGTGAGCCACACGTGGAGCTCGGCGCGAGCGTCGGTCTCGACGAGTCGGCGGACGTCGGCGAGACCGTCGATCAGCCCGTCGAGCGCCGACAGGATGGCGTCGCGGTTCTCCGAGCAGATGTCGAGCCAGATATCGGGGTGCCCGCTGGCGATGCGGGTCATGTCGCGGAAACCGCCTGCGGCGAGGCGGAGCAGTGCGGCGTGGTCCTCGGCCCGGTCGGCAGCGAGACGCATGAGTGTCGCCGCCGCCAGGTGCGGCACGTGGCTGACCACCGCCACGACGACGTCGTGCCGGTCGGGGGCGAGGGCCACGACATCGGCACCGAGCGACGACACGACGGACGTCACCTGTGCGAACGTCGCGTCGTCGGTGTGGGCGACCGGCGTGAGCACCCAGATCGCGCCGTTGAACATCTCCCCGTCGGCACCACCGAGACCGTCGAGCTCGCTCCCTGCCATCGGATGTCCGCCGACGAAGCGCGGGTCATCACACGCCGAGCACACGGCCGACTTGACCGATCCGACATCGGTGACGACACCGGCCGTCTCGGCCAGCGCCCGCTTCACCTGGTCGGCGATCGAGAGCACCGGCACCGCGACGAACGTGATCTCGGCATCCGGATCGACGCCGCCGGCATCGATCGCACTGCGATCGATCGCTTCGCGGAGTCGGTCGGCATCCGCGTCGTCGCCGCTCACGTGCCACCCGCGCTCACGCAACGCCAACCCGATCGAACCCCCGACGAGTCCGAGCCCTATCACGTTGGCGCGGCGGGGCGGGGCGTTCACGTCGGACGATCGTACCGGCGACCGACCCCGGCCACGGCCTCCGTCAACGCCCGGCGCTCGTCGGTCGTGAGCTCGCGCCATTTTCCGGGTGCGAGCGTGCGATCCGAGATCGGGCCGATGCGAGTGCGGACGAGACGGCGGACGGGGTGGCCGATCGCCTCGCACATCCGTCGGATCTGGCGGTTCCGCCCCTCGTGGATGGCAATCGACAGCACGCCGGGCATCGGCTGCGAGGCCGTGGCCGGGGCGGTGACACCGTCGTCGAGCTCGATGCCTTCACGGATGCGGCGCAGGCCGCCCGCGGACACCGGCCCGCCCTCCACCTCGACGAGGTACTCCTTGTCGACGCCTCGGCTGGGATGGGCGATGCGGTTGGCGAGCTCGCCGTCGTTGGTGAGCAGCAGCAGACCCTCGGTCGCGGCGTCCAAGCGTCCGACGGCGAAAACCCGAGGCGTCGCGGGCACCAGCTCGATCACGGTCCGGCGACCCTGGGGGTCGCTCGACGTCGTCACCACCCCGGCCGGCTTGTTCAGGAGGTAGTACACGAGCCCGGGCCGAACACCGACCGGCGCCCCGTCGACCTCGACGAGGTCGTGATCGGGGTCGACGCGACGACCGATCGTCGCGACCTCGCCGTTGACCGTCACCCGTCCGGCGACGATCAGCTCCTCGCACACCCGGCGGCTGCCCCAGCCGATCGACGCGAGCACCTTCTGGAGCCGCTCGCCGGTGGGGAGCTCGCGGTTGGCCGCCTCCCGTTGCTCCCAGAGCGGCGGCTCAGGGTCGTTGGGCATCGTCGGATGGCGTCGCCCGCAACCCCTGCTCGAGCGCTTCGACGACATCGGCGCCGGGGATGAAGTCGGCGATCGGTGGCAGGTCGTCGACCGAGTCGAGGCCGAGCTTTTCCAAGAACGCGTCCGTCGTGCCGAACAGCACCGCCTGGCCCGGCCCGCGGTCGCGTCCGACCTCGGCGATGTAGCCGCGGGCGACGAGCGTGCGGATCACGCCGTCGGGATCGACGCCGCGGATCGAGGCGATCTGCGCCCGCGAGATCGGTTGCTTGTAGGCGACGATCGCCAACGTCTCGAGCGCCGCGCCGGAGAGCCGGGCGCGTTGGTCGTGCAGCAAGAACCGCTCGACGTACGGCGTGAGGTCAGGCCGCGTCTGGTATCGGTACCCGCCCGCGACCCGCGCCAGCTCGAAGCCTCGGCCCTGCTCGGTGTAGTCGGCGGCCAGCTCCGCGCAGCACTGCTCGATCAGCGCCGACGGTTGCTCGAGCAGTTGGGCCAACAGGTCGGGCGGCACCGGGTCGAAGGCGACGAGGACCACCGCCTCGATCGCCCGCTTCAGGTCGGCGATCTCGGTGTGGACCGGGGGGAAGATGTCGTCGGACATGTCGGTCATCTCAGGGGAGCACCGATCAGCCCTCGTAGACATCGATCAGGAGCTCATCGGCGCGGAGCCCGCGCTCGCCGGTCCAGATCACCTCGATCTCGCCGAACCGCTCGACCTGATCGAGCTGGACCACGCCCTGCTTGTAGAGCTCGAGGATGGCGAGGAAGCACACGATGACCTCGATCCGCTCGGCCAGGTCGGCGGTGAGGCGACGGAATGTGGTGCGCCCGACACGTGGCAACTCGTCGACGAGCTCGGCGACCGCGTCGGCCACCGTGAGGCGGACCGGATTGACGTGGAAGAAGTCGACGGTCGGCTCCGGCCGGGGGGTCAGGGCGCGGATGGCGGCGTTGCGCAGGCGTTCGAGGCTGGTGCCCTCGAGCAGGTCGGGAACCAGGGCCGTGAACCGCTCGTCGGCGCCGACCTGGCGGGCGAAGCTGCGATCGGCATCGTCGGCGAGCCGGGCGAACACCGTGGCGACATCCTTGAACGCCTTGCACTCGAGGAGCCGGGCGAGCAGCAGGTCGCGCTCCTCCCACAGCGCCAGCTCCTCGTCGAGGTCGACGTCGGCCCGGCCGGGCAGCAGGCGCCTGGCCTTGAGCTCGACGAGCGTGGCTGCGATCAGCAAGAACTCGGTCGCGACGTCGAGGTCGAGAGCCTGCAGACGCTCGATCTCGGCCAGGTAGGCATCGACGATGGTGGCCAGGCTGACCTCGTAGATGTCGACCTCCTCGGCCAGGATCAGTCGCAAGAGCAGGTCGAACGGACCGTCGAAGACAGGGGTCGCGACGTCGATGGCCATCGCCGTCACGCTACCGAACCGACCCGGACGAGGGGCGGATAGCTCGATAGCCTCACGCACCGTGACCCGCGTGCTCTCGTGCATCCAGCCGACCGGCGCCGTCCACCTGGGGAACTACCTGGGTGCGTTGCGGATCTGGGCCTCCAACCAGCACACGTGCGACGCGTTCCACGGCATCGTCGACCTGCACGCGCTCACGGTCACCGAGAAGCCCGGAGTGGTCGGCGACGAGACGTTGCGGGTGGCGGCGATGCTCTACGCAGTCGGCCTCGACCCCGACGTCGCCACGGTATTCGTCCAGAGCCACGTCGTCGAACACAGCCAGCTGGCGTGGGTGATGGAGTGCACGGTGTCGTTCGGTGAGCTCTCGCGCATGATCCAGTTCAAGGACAAGACCGCCAAACGGAACAAGAAAGATGGCACGGCTTCGTTCATCTCCGCCGGCCTGTTCACCTATCCCGCGCTGCAAGCGGCCGACATCCTGCTGTACGACACCGACGAGGTGCCGGTCGGTGACGACCAGCGGCAGCACGTCGAGATCACCCGCGACATCGCGATCCGGTTCAACAACCGGTTCGGCGAGACGTTCGTGGTGCCCGCCGCGGTGACGCCGCCGGCTGGGGCGCGTGTGATGGACCTCCAGGATCCGACGTCGAAGATGTCGAAGTCGTCCGATTCCGACATCGGTTGCATCTACATGACCGACGACCCGGAGACGATCATGCGGAAGTTCAAACGGGCGGTCACCGACTCCGACAACGAGGTGCGCTACGACCCCGTCGCCAAGCCAGGTGTCAGCAACCTGCTCGAGATCCTCGGCGCGGCGACAGGCGCCAAGCCGGCCGACCTCGCCGCCGGGTACACGCAGTACGGCCGTCTCAAATCCGACACGGGTGACGCCGTCGTCGCCCTCCTCCAGCCGATCCAGAAGCGATACCACGAGCTTCTCGAGGATCCGACCGAGCTCTCGCGCTTGCTCCGTTCCGGGTCGGCGAAGGCCCGTGCCGTCGCCGCCAATACCCTCGAGCGCGCCTACTCGGCGATCGGGTTGCTCCCCGCTTGAGTCGACACCGGCCAACCGGTCGATGGGTCGGCCGATTCCTGGATCCCACCGACCGCCGGATCCTGTCGCTGGCGGTCCCCGCCCTCGGCGCACTCGCGGTCGAGCCGCTCTACGTGCTCGTCGACACGGCGATCGTCGGGCGGATCGGCACCGCCCAACTCGCCGGTTTGGCCTTGGCCGCCACTGTGCTGTCGTTCGTGGTCGTCGGATCGAACTTCCTCGCCTACGGCACCACCGAGCGCGTCGCCCGGAGGGTGGGCGCCGGCGATCAACCAGGTGCCGCCGACGTCGGGGTGCAGGCGCTGTGGCTGTCGGTCCTGATCGGGATGCCGGCGGCGATCCTCCTCGCCGTCGCCGCCCGACCGATCTGTCGGCTGCTCGGGGGGTCGGGCGACGTGCTTCGCCACGCCGGCGACTACCTGCAGATCAGTGCGGTCGGGATCCCGTTCGTGCTCGTCACGCTCGCCGCCCAGGGCGTGCTCCGCGGTGTGTCGGCGTACCGGCTCCCGCTCGTCATCCTGTTCGTGTCGAACCTCGTCAACACCGCGCTCGAGATCGTCTTCGTGTTCGGTCTCGACCTCGGGATCCCGGGCTCGGCGTGGTCGACGGTGATCGCCCAGGCGTTGGCCGCCGTCGGGTTCGCCGTCGCCATCCGCTCCCACCTGCTCCCGGCGGCGACGCGACGGCCGACGCGGGCGGGGATCGCCCCGTTGGCGAACGCCGGGCGCCACCTCATGCTGCGCGTCGGGGCGATGCTGGCCGTGTTCGGGGGTTCGACGGCGATCGCCGCCCGGATCGACGAGCCCACGTTGGCGGCTCATCAGATCGTGGTGAGCTTCTTCACGTTCCTCGCGCTGTCGCTCGACGCGCTCGCGGTGCCGGCCCAGACGCTGGTCGCCGAGGATCTCGGTCGTGGTTCCGTGGCGACGGCGCGACAGCTCGCATCGCGGGCCGTGCGGTTGTCGCTCGCCGCGGCGACGGCCGTCGCCGTCGTCGTAGCGGCGTCGGCGCCATGGCTCCCCCACGCGTTCACAGGTGACGGCGCGGTCGCGTCGCGCACCACCGCGGCGCTGTGGTTCCTCGCGGTGATGATGTTCCCGGCCGCGATCGCGTTCGCCCACGACGGCGTGCTGATCGGCGCCGGCGACTACCGGTTCCTCGGACGTGCCGCGGTCGGCTACCTGGTCGCAGTCGTCCCTCTCGGTGTGCTCGTCCTCGTGTTCCGCGACCTGGGCATCGCGGGCATCTGGGCCGCCTTCACCGTCTGGATGGTCCTGCGCGCCGCCGCCAACCACCACCGCACCAACCGCGTCCTCGGTGTTTGACCGTTGAGCTCCACGCGTCGGGTCTGGCTCGCTCCCAGCGCGTTTGGCACGGCACACAATGGGTAAACCCGGCGTGTGCACTGACGCACACATGTCCGTCCAGACCTTGCGGGCCGCATCACAGGCGGAGAGGGTGTGGCAACGTGATGGTCAACGAGGACAGGCTGTCGGCGGTGCTCAGCGAGTTCGCGCGCACGGTGATCACCGATTTCCCGATCCAGAGCATCCTCGATCACCTCGTCGCGCGCATCGTCGAGGTGCTGCCCGTCACGTCGGCAGGGGTCACGTTGATCACACCGGGGAGGGCGCCGCACTACATCGCCGCGTCAGACGACAACGCCTTGCGCTTCGAGCGGCTGCAGTCCGAGATCGGGCAAGGACCATGCCTTGCGGCGTACGAGTCCGGCGCCGCCGTCGCGATCCCCGATCTCAGGAACGACGAGCGCTTCCCGCAGTTCGGCCCGGCGGCCGTGGCGGTCGGGCTGGCCGCTGTGTTCACGTTCCCGCTGTGCCACGACGACGGTCGGCTCGGTGCGCTGGACCTGTACCGCGACACTCCCGGCGCATTGGACCAGCTCGACATGGACGCCGCGCAGACCCTGGCCGACGTCGCGGCGGCCTATCTACTCAA
>DASUEW010000750.1:0-3225 GCA_036274875.1 Ilumatobacteraceae bacterium | reverse complement strand
ATGGGCTTGCCGACCCAGGCGGTTGCGTTCCCGGGCGACGTTCCCGGTGAGGTCCCGGGCGACGCTTCGGTGGCGGCGATCGGCGTCGACATCGGTGCCACCAGCACCCGCGTCGCGGCGTTCGACGGATCGGACGGGCTGCTCGCCCGCCGGGCGATCGCCACACCGCGCGGGCCGGCGGCCATCGTGGAGGCTGTCACCGGACTCGTCAGGGAGGTGCTTGGTCGCCCCGCCGCCGACGGGAATCGTCTCGACGGTGGCGTCGCGGTCGTCGCTGTCGGGGTCCCGGGTCGCGTCGACATCGCCGACGGATCGGTCCGGTACGCGTTGAACCTCGGCATCGACGCACCGACACCGTTCGGCGCCGACCTCGCGAGCCGCATCGGCTGCGCCGTCCACGTCGAGAACGATGTCAACGCGGGCGCGGTCGGCGCTGCCGCGCTGCTCGGAGTGACACCGCCGTCGAGCCTCGCCTACCTCAGCATCGGCACCGGTCTGGCAGCTGGCTTGGTGCTCGACGGCAGGATCCACCGCGGCTCGACCGGCATGGCCGGCGAGGTCGGTCACGTCCCGATCCGCAGCGACGGCCCGCTGTGCTCGTGCGGCCAACGTGGATGCGCGGAGACGCTCGGCTCGGGCCGCGCGATCGCCGAGCGATGGGGGCCCCACGGCGCGGCCGCGTTGTGGGAGGCCGCCGACGCGGGGGATCAGGTGGCGGCCGGGGTGCGCGACGATCTGGTCGGTGCGATCTGTGCGACGATCCGGCACGTGGTGTTGACACTCGACGTCGACATCGTTGCGCTCGGCGGCGGCGTCGGCGAGCTCGGCGACCCACTGGTCCGTGAGCTTCGGCGCTGGTTGGCGGCGAAGGCCGAGCACTCACCGCTGCTCGCCACGCTCCGCCTCGGTGATCGGCTGCGACTCGTGCCGGCGGGATGCCCGGTCGGCGAGCTCGGCGCGGTGCTGGCGGCCCGACGGGCCGGCGCCCAGACGGTCGCCTGATGAGTGGTCGCCCCGAGCCGTCACGGATCGTTGGGTCGTCCGGAATCGTCGAGTCGACGAGGTCTGCCGGCTCGACGGGGATCGTCGGCGGCCACGTCATCATCGCCGGCACGCTCGACGGTGTCGGCGACGTCGTTCTCGATGGCGACCGGATCATCGCCGTGCGGACCGAAGGCTCGTCGTCGCCCGGCACCGGCCGCCGGTTCGATGCCAGCGGGCTGCTCGTGGCGCCGGGCTTCATCGACGCCCAGATCAACGGCGGACACGGGATCGACGTCACCGCCGAGCCGCATCGGATCAGTGAGCTCGGCGTCGAGTTGACTCGCTACGGCGTGACCGCGTTCCTACCCACCGTCATCACATGCTCGCCTCGACGACGGGCGGCCGCCATGGCAGCGCACCAAGCGGTCGACCGGTCGGCCGATGGGGGAGCACTCGCGATCGGGCTCCACCTCGAAGGCCCGATGCTCGCACCGTCTCGCCGTGGCGCACACCCTGAACGCTGGCTCGACCTCCCGTCGCCGGCCTTGATCGACGGTTGGACGCGAGACGCGGGCGTCGTCATGGTGACGATCGCGCCGGAGTTGCCGGGCGCGATCGAGGCCATCGAGCAGCTCGCCGGCGACGGTGTGGTGGTGTCGATCGGACACACCGACGCCGATGCCTCGTGCGTGGCGGACGCGAAGCGGGCCGGTGCGACGGCCGTGACCCACCTGTTCAACGCCATGGCTCCGTTCGGACACCGGTCGCCGGGCCCGATCGGCGTGACGCTCGCCGACGACTCGCTGATCGGCGGACTGATCTGCGACGGGATCCACGTCGACCCGCTGGCGGTGCGCATCGCGTGGCGGGCGCTCGGACCCTCGCGGCTGTTGCTCGTCACCGACGCGACGGCCGTGCTCGGTCTCGGGCCAGGATCTCGCCGGCTCGGCGAGGTCGACATCGACGTCTCGCCGGCGGGGGTGCGGACCGCCGACGGCACGCTGGCCGGCAGCGATCTCGCGCTCGATCAGGCGGTGCGCAACCTCGTGACGTTCACCGGGTGCACAGCCGCCGAGGCAGTTGCGGCCGTGACCGCCACGCCCGCGCGCCTGTTGGGGCTCGCCGACCGTGGCGCGCTCGAAGCAGGCCGGCGCGCCGACGTCGTCGTGCTCGATGCGGCGCTTCATGTCGTCGCCACGTTCGTCGGTGGCGAGCTCGCCCATCTCGTTGCCGACGAGGCATGGCGATGGAAGTCGTGATCGTCGCCGACGCAGAGGCCGCCGGCACACTCGCCGCAGGCATCATCGAGCGACTGCTCGCCGGCAAGCCCGACTCGGTCATCGGCGTGGCGACCGGGAGCTCGCCGATCATCACGTATCGCCGTCTCGTCGAGGCGTTCGACGCCGGAAGGATCAGCTTCGCCGACGCGCACGCGGTGTTGCTCGACGAGTACGTCGGTCTCGCCGGCGACCATCCGCAGCGCTACCGGCGGTTCGTGCACGAGCACCTCGTCGACCACGTCGACCTGCGAGCGGATCACGTTCACGCTCCCGATGTCGATGCCGACGACCTGGAGGCCGCTGGTCCGCGATACGAGGCGTTGCTGACGCAGCTCGGCGGTGTCGACGTGCAACTGCTCGGCATCGGAAGCGATGGTCATGTCGGCTTCAACGAGCCGGGCTCGTCGCTGCGGTCGCGCACGCGGATCAAGACACTGACTGCTGCGACGCGCGCCGACAACGCCCGCTTCTTCGATCACCCCGACGCCGTCCCGCGTCACGTGATGACGCAGGGGCTGGCGACGATCGGCGATGCCAGGCACCTCGTGCTGGTGGCGTGCGGTACGGCGAAGGCGGCGCCGGTCGCGGCCGCGGTCGAGGGACCCCTCACGGCGAGTTGCCCGGCGTCGATCCTCCAGTGGCATCCGCACGTCACCGTCGTGATCGACGAGGGCGCGGCGTCCGGGCTCGCGCACGCTGAGTACTACCGAGAGACGCACGCGGGCAAACCGTCATGGCAGCACTACTGACGCTGCACAGCGCATACGAGCCTGATCCGCCAGGACATGGCACGATCGCGCTGCGTCTCGAGAACAACGGCGACGACCCGATCGAACGGTTCCGTCTGGCGCTGACGAGCGTCGTGAAGCTCGAGCCGGGGCCTGACTCCGGCGTGCACTTGGCGCGGCAGATATCCGGGTATCACGAGCTCGCTCCTGCGGCCGGGTTCGTGCTCGGGCCC
>DASUEW010000749.1:0-2780 GCA_036274875.1 Ilumatobacteraceae bacterium | reverse complement strand
TCGGCGATCCGGCGCTGCGCGAGCGGCTCGGCGCCGCGGCCCTGCGACGCGCCCGCACTCTCACGTGGGACGCGTCGGCGCTGGGCGTGACGCGCGTCTTCCACCGCGTCGTCACCGAGCGGTCGCCCGGCCGTCCAGGTCTCCTGCGGTAGGTTCGCCTCAGTGCTCGCCGTTGGTTTCCGCGGAAGGTCCGTTCCGCTCGCGCCGCTGCTGTTGACGTTGACGGCCGTCGTGGCCGGGATGTGGTGGCTGTGGCCGACGCTCACCGGCGCGGAGCACGACATCGACGTGCTCGTCGTCGGCGATGGGATGCTCGCCGAGGCGCGGCGGTCGATCGAGCTGCGGGTGCGCGAGGAAGGGCTCTTCGTCGAGTGGTACGAGTCGAGGGGCTGGTGCGACGAGATCGGCAGGCTCGCATCGGAGGTCGACGACGTGGAGCCGGCCCGGGTGGTGGTGGTGTTCGACGGGGCAGCGGCGTGCGTCGACGCCGCGGCGACGGCGATCGGCAGTGCCGACGGCGTGGCGGTCGTTGTTCCGGGTGTGGGTCCCGACCCGGCGACGGTGGCGGCGGCCGGGTTCCGGACGATCGATCCGACTCGCCTGATCGGAGTCGCTGGACGGGTCGAGTTGCCGTGCGAGTGGTGGGAGGAGCCGTGCGCGCCGACCGGCACGGTGGTTCGGGGCGCAGGCGGCGGCCTCACCGAGGCCGGCGGCGAGCGACTCGCGCGAGTCGTCGCCGCTTCGCTGTGAAGCCATCGCAGTACGATCGGCGGCCGTGCGTACCGTCGTCGTGCTCCCCACGTACAACGAGGTGGAGAACATCGCCGCGGTCCTGGCCGCGATCCGGACGGCCGTGCCGAGCGCCGATCTGATCGTCGTCGACGACCACAGCCCCGACGGTACGGCGGTGGTCGCCGAGACGGTCGCCTCAGAGCTCGGCCAGATCAAGCTTGTCCACCGCCCTGGGAAACATGGTCTCGGGAGCGCGTACCGCAACGGGTTCATGATGGCGCTCGACGAGGGCTACGACCGGATCGTGTCGATGGACGCCGACTTCTCCCACGACCCGGCTGTCATCCCCGAGATGCTGCGCCTGATCGACGCCGGCGCGGCGGCGGTGATCGGCTCGCGCTACGTACCCGGTGGCGCGACCGTCAACTGGTCACCCTGGCGACGAATGCTCTCTCGGTGGGGCAACCGCTACACGTCGTTCGTGTTGCGCCTGCAGATCCGCGACTGCACGTCGGGGTTCCGCGCCTACCGGGCCGACGCGCTGCGAGCGATCTCGCCGTCGACCACGACGGCCGAGGGGTACGCGTTCCTCACCGAACTGGTGCGTCGCCTCGTGCGGGGTGGGTTCACGGTCATCGAGACGCCGATCGTGTTCCTCGACCGCGAGCGGGGCTCCTCGAAGATGTCGGGCCGGATCATCGCCGAGTCGATGGTGCTCGTCACCCGCTGGGGCTTACGCGACGTCGTGAAGCGCTGACGGCGGGTTCAAGTAGCCAGACCAGCGCACGAGCCGACCGGCTGGTCGTAGCGGGGGTCGGTGACCCAGGTTCCGGTCGCCCACTCGGTCGGCGGCGTCGGTGTTGCGCCGTCGAACCGGGACGCCAACTCGGCCGTCAACCACAGCGCGAACCGCGCCGCACCCGATGGGCAGACGTGCGCGCCATCGCGCTTGCGTTCGGGTGTCCCGTCGTCGTCGAGGTCGGCGTCGAAGACCGATCCCCACACGGCCGCAGAGTCGAGGAACACGGTCGTCGCCGGATACGCGGCCGCGATCGCGCGCGCGTGTTCGGTGAGGCCGACGAGACCTTGCTCGACCGCGAGATCCACCGTTGGAGGTGACGAGACGAGCACGAGCACGGCGTCGTTGGAGACGGCGAGCGCGTGGAGCTCGGCGAGCGCGGCGTCCTGTTCCGCGGCGTCGCGCTGGGCGTCCCACACCGACAGCTGCACGACGACCACGTCGATGCCCGACATTGGGAGGTCGGCTCGCAGCTTGGGGAGCAGGCTCAGCTGGTCGCCACCGACGAGCCGCATGCCCGGATAGGCGTTCGAGGTGGCGAGCAGTCCCGCGCCGGCCAGCGCCGCGCCGACGCCGGGGGCGAGGTCGTAGGCGATCGAGTCGCCGGTCCACAACACGCTGGTGATCTGACGTCTGGTCGGCCCGGCGGCCGCCGCGATCGCGGGCGACGACGGCAGGATCGACGCGACGGTCGTCGACGACGAAGTCGGCGCCGCCGAGGTGGTGGAGTCCGGCGCAGTCGGCGCGTAGTCGGCATCGCGTGACGACAACGCGGTCGTCGATGTCGTGGCCGGCCGCTCGATCGCCGGCAACACGGTGCTCGGGCCCGCGAGGTGGCGCGGTCCGAGCGTCGGTGCCGGTGCGTGACTCTCGGTCAACGGTGTGGTGATGGCCGGTGTCGTCATCGACGGCACGGTGATCGAACCTGGGTCGAAGGCGGCGATCTCGCGGCGGGGATGGGGAAGCACGATCAACGTCGCCGCGACGAGCGCGATCGCGCCGGCGAGCGCAGGGATGCCGCGCCGATCGCGGACCCACGTCACCCGGTGCCGCATCGGGTCCTCGACGAACCGGAACGACACGGCCGCGAGGATCGTCGAGGCGGCGATGCGCACGACCGTGAGCGCCGGACCGTCGAGTCCCGTGCGCTCGGTCGACAACACGACGTAGACCGGCCAGTGCCACAGGTACAGCCCGTACGAGCGGACGCCGACCCACACCAGGGGCCGCCACGACAGCGCACTCGCCA
>DASUEW010000748.1:0-4456 GCA_036274875.1 Ilumatobacteraceae bacterium | reverse complement strand
ACGCTGGCGATCGGTCAGACGTTGATCATCCTGACGGCCGGCGTCGATCTGGCGGTCGGCACGGCGATGCTGCTCACACATCTCGTCGTCGCCAAGGTCGCCGTCGATCAGGGGGTGCCGGGGTTCCTCGCCCTGCTCCTCGGAGCGGTCGTCGGTATCGCCCTCGGCGCCTTCCACGGCGGGCTCGTGGCAAAGGTCGGCCTCCCACCGTTCATCGTCACGCTCGGCACCTTCTACATCTTCAACTCGCTCGGTCTCGTCTACAGCAAGGCCCAGACGATCTCGAAGGAGGCGCTCGGTGGAGACGACTCGCTCCTGCTCTGGGCCGGTAAGGGGATCTCGTTCGGATCGATGCGGATCACCACCGGGGTGCTCCTCGCGCTGGCGATGTACATCGTGTTCGCGTACATCCTCTCGAACACGGCGTGGGGCCGACACGTCTACGCGACCGGCGACGACCGCGAGGCGGCGCGGCTGGCCGGCATCGACGTCACCCGGGTCCTGATCAGTGTGTACATGGTCGCCGGTCTCGTGTATGCGCTCGGCGGGTGGGTCCAGCTCGGGCGCTCGCTGTCGGCGAGCAGCAACGCCGCGACCGACGTCAACCTGGAGACGATCACCGCCGTGGTGATCGGGGGGACGAGCCTCTTCGGTGGCCGCGGCCGGCTGTGGGGCACGCTCGTCGGGGCCCTCATCGTGACCGTGTTCCGCAACGGCCTCAGCCTCGCCGGTGTGGACCAGAATTACCAGAACTTCGCGATCGGGGCGCTCATCCTGATCGCAGTGGCCATGGACCAGTGGATTCGGAGGGTGGGCTCACGAGTGCCGAGGCGACGGCTCGCGGAACCGACCGACGACCGATCCTGAGCGCACTCGGCATCGTCAAGCGCTTCGGGCGCGTGGTCGCGCTCAGCGGATCCGACTTCGAGCTCCTTCCGGGTGAAGTGCTCGCGGTGATCGGCGACAACGGCGCCGGCAAGTCGACCCTGATCAAATGCCTCTCCGGCGCGATGGTGCCCGACGAGGGCGAGATCGAGCTCAACGGCGAGCCGGTCCAGTTCAAACGGCCGCAAGACGCGCGCACGGCCGGGATCGAAACCGTCTACCAGACCCTGGCGGTAGCTCCCGCGCTCGACATCGCCACCAACATGTTCCTCGGACGCGAGCGCCGGCGCCCCGGTCCGCTCGGATCGGTCCTTCGAATGATGGATACCCCCGGGATGCGGCGCGACGCCAAGCAAGCCCTCGACGACCTCGGCATCGGCACGCTGCAGGACATCACCCAGACCGTCGAGACATTGTCGGGTGGTCAACGCCAGGCGGTGGCCGTCGCACGCGCCGCGGCGTTCGGCAGCAAGGTGGTGATCCTCGATGAGCCGACCGCCGCACTCGGCGTGCGGGAGTCGGGTCAGGTTCTCCAGCTCATCCGAGATCTCCGCGACCGCGGGTTGCCCGTGATCCTGATCAGCCACAACATGCCGCACGTGTTCGAGGTCGCCGATCGCATCCACATCCAGCGACTCGGTCGTCGCGTCGCGGTCGTCACACCCCAGTCGCACACGATGGCGCAGGCCGTCGCGATCATGACCGGCGCGGCGGCCGCCTGAATCGAACAGTTCTGCGGCCGGGCCGGTCGACTCGATCGCGATGCCTGCCCCGAAAACGCCCAGCGGGCCCCTCCGAAGAGGGGCCCACCGGGGTTGTTGTTCGAGATCGACCGGGGTCGACTCGATCTTGTCTCCGTCAGACGGTCGAGACCGTCTTGTCGGGTGCGTCCTTGAGCAGCGACTCGGGGATGGTGTCGGGGACGTTGACCTTGCTCTTGCGGCGGGTGTCCCACAAGAAGGCGACGCCCATCACGGTGCAGACCACACCGAGACCGGCCAGCAGAGCTGCGACGCCGAGGGCGAGCTGCAGCGTGCTGTGCGTTGCCGCACCGACACCGAGCTCGGCGACGAGTGCGTGAGCGGTGCCACTCCACGCCTGGTCACGAGCCGCACCCTCGACCGGAACGGAGCGGTCGAAGCCGGTCCAGTAGCGCCCGTCGACGTTGAAGTCGCACGTCACGCCCTCGGCCGGGAACGGATCGGGAACCGGGACCATCTCACCGTTGCAGTCGAACTCGGTCGCCACCGTGCCGTCGTCGCCGGTCAGATCGTCTTCGGTCAGCGTCACGGTCTGGGTGCCGTGCAGCGTGTGATAGGAGATCGTGGCCATCTGGTACATGTACTCAGTGGCGCTGTTGACGAGCGGATCGTCGGGGTCGAGATCGGACTCGACGACGGGGAAGTTCCAGTCGTCTTCGAGCAGCGAGCGGATCGCCTGGGCACCTTCGACCTCGCCGCGATCGACGAGTTGGCCGTCCTCGTTGTAGTTGAGCTCGACGTTTTGGGCCTCGCTGAACGCCTGCAGCGAGCCGTAGCCGCCCTGGACCTTGCTGTAGGCGACACCTGCGCCCACGAAGTAACCGATACCGACGATGATCAAGAAGATCCCGAGCAATCCCAGTGGCTTCCTCAACATGACAACCCCTTTTCAGATTGAATTCGAAACGGTCCGTGAAGGTCTTCACAACACGTGTACTCAGCCTGCTCTCCGCACCGACAGGCTGTTAGGGACCTAAGTCCTCTCTGCATCGAATCTGAGGTGGAACCCGCGATTTGGGACTTTCGGCAGGGGTGCGCTGGGGCAAGAGGTGCGCCAGCAGTACCTGAGCACCCGCCGAGTGGTCGCTCCGATACTGCTTCGGCAAGGTCAACCTCGCAGGGACCGCCTTCTTCCGGGCAACACAGTCGACCCAGGCGCTCAAATAACGGGCGTACAAAACGCGCCTGATCGCAATGTGCTTCGTCTACGGTCGCAACCGCCGGCGGTCAATTCGCTCAAACCGTTGACTCAGCTTCACCAAGATCGTCTTCATCACATCCGACGCACTCGTCGCGATCCGCGGCGACGATTCGGTCGCTGGCCCCTTCTATGGCCCCTGACGGGCCACTCGTCACTGGCATCGGTCGGTGACTCGGTTCATGCGCTCAGTCGCGGTGCGCCCGCGACACAAGGCGCGACGTGCCGATCTGCCTCTGACCTGAACGTTTCTCGCAGCCCGTACGGGATTCGAACCCGTGCCGCCACCTTGAGAGGGTCGTCAGACCGGTCCCCATGGTGTTGCTGAGTTCTATCTGTCCTGGTCAGCGTGTTGCGGTGTCCATTCGATGTTGCTCGATGACGTCCAGTAGCGCCGCGTTGGGTGTGAATCGGGTGTAGCGGACGACCGTTGGTCGCGGCCGCGGCGGACTGCTCGACGGCACCTCCGGCCGATCACCCGCCGCCGTGACCGCGGCCGTCAACGCCGCTGACCGCAATGCAGAAGGAAGACGTCTTCAGCTAGCCTCCGTGCCCTTCGGCAGCTCGGGGCCGCAGACATTGTGACGGCCGTGGTGTGCATCGGCACTGACATCGAGGCGAGCGTGCTGACCGCCGCCGCGCTCGTGGACCTGGGTGTTCCCAATATCTGGGCGAAAGCGATCACGGCGGCCCACGGCAGGATCCTCGAACGCGTCGGCTGTCATCACGTCGTGTTCCCCGAAGCGGAGATGGGTACCCGTGTGGCCCACCTCATCACGGGGTCGTTGCTCGAGTACCTCGCGCTCGACGAGGACTTCACCATCGTCGAGACGACCGTGCCAAAGGGGCTCGACGGGCTGCGGCTCGGCGACGGCGATCTGCGCGCCAAGTACGACCTGATGGTGCATCAAGAAGGAAGGCACGGCCTTCACGTACGCCACCGCGGACACGGTGCTCGCCGTCGGCGACCTCATTGTCGTGGCCGGCCACCGGGCACACCTTCACCGGTTCGCCGACGCCCCCTGAGCCGGCCTGCCAGACCACGACCCGACCGACAGGGTTTCGTGGGAGCATCGTTGTCCCGATGTCCAGAGATCGATCGACGATTCGACGTTCTGTTGGCGCTCGTCGCGCCGTGCTCGGATTGCGCTGGCGCGTGGCGTTGGGCTTCGCTCTCGTCGGTGCCGGCGTCACCACTGGGTTCGCTGTGTGGAGCTATCTGGAGATCCGCGGTGACGTCGTCGCTGAGCGGGAGGACACCGCGATGCGTCAGAGCTATGCGAACGCGCGCATCGTCCGTGCCCGTCTCGACGTCGCCCAGCCCGACCCTGGCGCGGTGGTCACGTCGTTGGAGAGCTCGCAGGGCACACCGGTGCTGCGGTTCGCCGGCGAGTGGTTCGGCGCTTCGGTAGGTGCGGGTCGTGGCGACTTGCCCGAGGCGTTGCTGCGTTGGGTGGCAGACGGGCACGCGGCACGTCAGCGGGTCCGTCTTGGCGATGCCCTGACGCTCGTCGTAGGTGTGCCGGTGCCGGCGGTCAGCGCCGAGTACTACGAGTTCGTGCCGCTCGGCGATGCCGAGGACACGTTGGGCACCGTGCGCCGCTCGCTCGCG
>DASUEW010000747.1:0-3106 GCA_036274875.1 Ilumatobacteraceae bacterium | reverse complement strand
GAGTGACGAGGCGCCAGCCGAGGAGCGGCCAACAACGGCCTGCGTGGCCGGGGAACGCATTGATGGTCAGGCCAGGTGATGGACCTCGGCGAGACCGTAGACGGGTGTGGGGATGCCCTCCATCCTGGCCTTGATCTGGAGCGACAGGAACTGGCTGTAGTGGCGGGACTGATGGAGGTTGCCGCCGTGGAACCACAGGCCCTCCTGCTGGGTGGGCTTCCACATGTTGCGCTGCTCGCCCTCCCACGGCCCGGGGTCCTTGGTCGTGTCCGATCCGAGACCCCACACCTTGCCGACCTTGTCGGCGACCTCTGGGGAGATCAGCTGGGCGGCCCAGCCGTTCATCGAGCCGTATCCGGTGGCCAGCACGATGAGGTCAGCGGGGAGCTCGGTGTCGTCGGTCAGCACCACCGAGTGCGGTCGGATCTCGGCGATGCTGACGCCGCTGCGCAGTCTCACGCTGCCATTGGCCACGAGCTCCGACGCCCCGACGTCGATGTAGTAGCCCGACCCGCGGCGGAGGTACTTCATGAACAGGCCCGACCCGTCGTCGCCCCAATCGAGCATGAAGCCGGCCTTCTCGAGTCGGTCGTAGAAGTCGGCGTCGACGCGCGCCATCTCCTCGTAGACGGGGATCTGGAACGTGTGCAGGATGCGGTACGGGATCGACGCGAAGATCAGGTCGGCCAACTCGGTCGTGACGCCGTTGGCGAGCGCGCGTTCGGAGTAGAGGTCGCCGAGCGCCAACTCCATCAGCGTGTCGGACCGGGCGATGTGGGTCGACGAGCGCTGGATCATCGTGACGTCGGCGCCGTGCTCCCAGAGCGCGGCGCAGATGTCGTGGGCGGAGTTGTTCGAGCCGAGCACGATGCACTTCCTGCCGGCGTAGGCGGCGCTGTCGCGATGCTGACTCGAGTGGTGGATGTCGCCCTCGAACGTGTCGGCGCCCGGGATCTCTGGCACGTTCGGTCGCCCGGACATTCCCGTCGCGAGGACGAGCTGCTTGGGCTTCAGCACGACATGTTCGATGGTGCCGTCGTCGTGCCGGCGTTCGACGTCGACCGTCCACTCCTTCGCATCGTCGTCGTACGCCGCCCGGAGGCACTCGCTCGAGCCCCAGTAGTCGAGCTCCATCACCTTCGTGTACATCTCGAGCCAGTCGCCGATCTTGTCCTTCGGCGAGAAAACCGGCCAGTTGTCGGGGAACTTGAGGTACGGCATGTGGTCGTACCAGACCGGGTCGTGCAGGCACAGCGACTTGTAGCGGTTGCGCCACGAGTCGCCGGGCCGAGGGTTCTTGTCGATGATGATCGTCGGTACGCCCAGCTGCTTGAGGCGAGCACCGAGGCCGATGCCTCCCTGGCCGCCGCCGATGATGAGTGCGTACGGCTGAACCGTCGAGCCGAGCGCTGTCTCCTCGGCCTGCTTGCGTTCGAGCCAGCTCTGGCGGTCCCTGAACGCACCGTGCTCGACGCCCTTCGGGCGGCTGGCGCGGCGCGGCTCCTCGTAGCCCTTCAGCTCGACCATCGTCGTCAGCAGCGTCCAACACCCGTCGCCGCGCAGGCGGACGTGACCGTGGCCCCGCGCGACGTCGGTCTCGAAGTCGAACCATCCGTCGGTCACGCCGTCGGCCTCGCTGGCGTCCCCCACGATCGCGAAGCCGCGCGGCTTCACATGCGCGAGCTGGGCGCGGAGCATGTCCGCGATCTCGTCGCGGCCTTCCACGGTCTTGATGTTCCACGTGAACGACACGAGGTCGCGCCAGTAGCTCTCCTCGGCGAACATCGCCGTCGCGGCGTCGATGTCGCCGCGCTCCAACGCGGCGCCGAAGTCGGTCAGCCAATCAGAAACCAGCTTGGTCGGTGTCGTCATCATCGCGTGCCCCCTGGTGAGCTTCGAATCCTTCGGATGTCTACCACCCAACCTCGTGGCCGGCTCCGGTCATGGAGAGCTGAGGACAACAGCGCCGGCTGACTCCGGCCTCATCGATCAATACGAACGGCCCCGACGACATCAGTCGCAGGGACCACCAGCACGACCACCGCCGTCGCCGGATCCCGCGGCCGACTCCGATCGCCGACACGAACGCCCCTGAGACGCGCGCGCTCGCTCGCCCGGCCCCGACGCGGTGCACCAGGAGGCGAGATGTGCACACACGCGCGATTGACCGCGTGCGCCCTCACGGCCGCGCTCGCGGTGGCGACGGGCGACGGTCGATTCGAACGCCCGACGGCGTCGTCGGAGCCGGTCGTGCTCAACGACAACGGGGCGTGGTCGTGGTTCGAGGACGAGCGCGCCGTGATCGACGGCGACACGGGCACGCTCCTCGTCAGTTCCGTGGCCAGCGGCGCTGGTAGCGGCGGCATGGCCCGCCACGGCAACATCGAGGTCGTCGCCTACGACATGGCGTCGAAGGACGCACGCCGGACCGTGCTGCATGCCAACCTCGAAGCCGACGACCACGACTCGGCGGCCCTGTTCGTTCGGACCGACGGTCGCTACGTCGCCGCCTATTCCCGCCACAACACTGACGGGCTCACCCGGTGGCGGGTCTCTGACGGGTCCGGGAGCCAGACGGCCTGGCGGCCGGAGCAGACGTTCGACCATGGGGCGGGGACGACCTACTCCAACCTGTACTCCGCGCCGGGAGTCGACGACCGGCTGTACAACTTCGTGCGCAGCGCAGGACGCGACCCGCACTTCTTGGTCTCTGACGACGACGGCTCGACGTGGACGTTCGGCGGCCGCCTGCTCGACGGCCCCGGCCGGCCGTACGTGCGCTACGCGACCGACGGGACCGGTCGGATCCATCTCGTCACGACTGAGCAGCATCCCCTCGACTTCGGCAACAGCGTGTACCACGGTGTCATCGACGACGGCCAACTGCGGCGCGCCGACGGGACTCCGGTCGACACCGATCTGTCCGACCGTGTCGCCGTCGACCCGACGCGTCTCACCAAGGTTTTCGCCGGTGACGACCGGCACCGGGCGTGGACGATCGACCTGCAGATCGATGCCGCGGGTCGGCCCTACGCAGCGTTCTCGGTTCGGTCGCCGGGCGGACACCGCTACCACTATGCCCGTTTCGACGGCGCGCAGTGGCGCG
>DASUEW010000746.1:0-8306 GCA_036274875.1 Ilumatobacteraceae bacterium | reverse complement strand
TCGCCGGGAGCAATCCGGCTCAGGTCGAACAACGGAAGCCCGCCGGGCGCCGTCACCCAACCCGGCTGGGTCGCTGCCGTTGTCGACGACCCGCCTGGCCAGGCCGCGCCGACGGACGCAATCCCGACGAGCAGCAACGTTCGCGGGATCAGTCTTCGGAGCCGCTTCATACGCGCACCTCAAATCGATGTTCGAGCTCGTCATGATCGTCACCTTCGCTCGCGGGGCTCCCGAAGGAGTCGCGGCGATCTGGGGCGGCGAATGGCCCGGTCGCCAAGGCAGGCCGGTGCTCAAGTGCCGATGCCTTCTCCGTTCGCCGGCTTCGGCGAATGCCGAAGATCTCTTGGCCGATCAGCACGAGGCCGGGAACCACAAGGAAGACCGCGAAGCCGACGGGATTGTGGACGGCCCGGACGAACGAACCGAGGTACGGGACGCCGAAGACGACTCGACCCCGAACGGCCGAAGCGGCCACCGGGTCGCGATCCGCGTCCTCGTTGGCGTCGCCCTTGGTGATGAACGTCAGACCGCCGGCGTCCCGTCCGATGGTGACCACACGGTGGGTGACCATCGGACGGTCGCTCTCGGTCCGGAAGGCGATGACGTCGCCGGTGCGGATGTCCGCTGGGTCGACTGGATCGATGGCCAGCACCGCATCCGAGGGATACGTCGGAGCCATGCTTCCGGACAGCACGGTGACCGTTTGCCAACCGAGCAGCCGCGGCAGCACAAAGATCGTCGCCGCCACGAGGGCAACGGCCACGACGACCCCCTGAAGGGCGGCGCCGGCGATCTTGGTTGCCTTGCGCATCGCAGGACTCCTGGTTGGTGGTTGGAAGTTGGTGGGGAGAAGGGGTTGACCGGGCCGGGGCCCGGGCGCTGTTCACGCACCCGGGCCACGTACCGTTGGGGTCAGGCCTGCTCGAGCGTGAACTCGAGGTGGAAGCCCAGTGTGTCCGTCATGATCGTGTTGTCCGCGGTGTCGCTGATCTCGAAGCCGAACCACAGTTCGTACGGCGATGCCGGGTACTGTGCGCTTGCCGCGAGCAGCTTCGGTGCTTCGCCGACGTTCCAGAGCCAGCTGGTGATGTCGACTCTCTCGCCGACCCCGGCCAGGCCGAGCGACGGCACGAGTCCGAACGGGCCGAAGCTGTTGCCGTCAACGGTGATCGCGAGGTACTCATCGATCTCACCGCCGAGACCAGGGTCGGTGACATCGGTTTCGGGCTCGACCAACGAGTTCTCGTCGTCGAAATCCTTCACCAGGAAGACGCGCAGATTGCCGTCGATGGTGCCGGTGTTCTTCAACACGAAGCCGTGTCCGGTGCCCGACTTGTACCCCGGGTACGCATTGGTGACCGAGTAATCCTCGCCGACGGCGCTGCCGTCAACTTCGAGGTTGAGAGTGCCGGCGGTGACTGACGCCGTCTCCGACCTCTCACTGTCGCTGTAACTTGCGAACGCACCGACACCGAGCAACGTCGCCGTCGCCGCGATGGAGATGCTGGAAAGCAAGAGCTTTCTGGACATGATTGCTAACTCCCTTACGTTCTGCCATGGCGAGACGCGAGGAAGAGTGGTCATCCAGACCAATGCCGCCAACGCCCGCCGTGCGCTGCTGGGGGCGTAGGGTTCGCCGTTAGCTCCCTACGGGCGAGGCGACCACGTGTTGCCCGTAGATCAGTGCTTCCGCTCCGCCGGAGTTCCTCCGGCACCAGGCATGCTTATATGGCGACGAACGACTAAATAGAGGAAAAGGTCCCAACCCAAACAACGTCCGTGAGCAGGCAAGCTATTTTGGTGAAAATCGCTCATTTTGCGTGGGCAACATCGCACTGCGGGTCATACATTCTGCTTTCTATCAAGAACCAAGCGGGAGCATTGGGCCTCTTTGCCGATCGGCGAGCAAGAGTCGGACCGGACCTTTGAGAGATAGATGCTGCCAACTCGCGCATGCGGCATCAGGAAGAGGTCGGAGGCTCTGAAGAACGATCGCAACCGAGGCGCGCTGAGTTGGTTGCTACGAAGACGTCCCGTCCGGGCCGTTCCACCTGGCGTCGTCGGCATCCCACGCCTCGTTGCGGTTCTCGACGGTGTCGCGCCAGTTCTCCGCGGCGGCCTTCGACGGGTAGGGGCCGAGGACTCGCATCGCTGGGCCGCGTTCGCGCGCCGGCACGGCGACCTTCTTGTTGAGGTCCCAGTACCACTCAGTGTCCTGATCGCTCATCGTCCCAGTGTCGCGCAGGCGACGGCGCGTAGCCTCGCCTCGGTGGCGAGTCCGACAGTGGTGACGGTCCGGCCGGAACGATTCGTCGCCGGCGGCGACGCGCTGGCCAAGGCCGTCGATGGCCGCGTGGTGTTCGTCAGGGGCGCGCTCCCCGGCGAGCTGGTGACCGTCGAGTTGACCGAGGAGAAGCGCGATTGGTCGCGCGGCCACGTCGTCGACGTCGTCGAGGCGTCCGACCACCGCGTGAAGCCGCCGTGCCGGCACCGCCTCGCCGGGTGCGGTGGATGCGACTGGCAGCACGTCGAGGCGTCCGTCCAGCTCAGCGCCAAGTCGACGATCCTCGCCGACGCCCTCCGCCGAACCGGGCATCTCAGCGACGCGGTGATCATCCAAGGACCCTCGGCGCCATCGAGCGCGTACCGCACGAGCGTGCGCGTGGTCGGGAGCCCTTCCGGGCGTGCGGGTTTCCGCCGGGAGCGGTCGAACGACACCGTCGAGGTCGACGTCTGCATGGTTGCGCATCCGGGGTTGTTCGACGTCCTGCGCGACGTCACCATCGATCCGGACGTCGAGCTGACGCTGCGCGTGTCGGAGGCGACCGGACAGATGACCGCCATGTGGGACAACCGCGCGGGGGATGTGAAGGGACTTCCCGACGCGGTGAAGACCGGGGCCAACGCGGCGCTCTACGAGGACGTGGCGGGTCACCGGTTCAGGGTGTCGGCCGGGTCGTTCTTCCAGTCGGGGCCGATCGCCGCGGGGCTGCTCGTCGACGCCGTCCGTCGGGCGGCGCCCGAGCTCGACCGGTCCGATCACGTGGTTGACGCCTACGCCGGAGTTGGGTTGTTCGGCGTGGCCGCGGTGCCTGCGTCGAGCCGGACGACGAGCCTCGAGACGTCGCGTTCGGCGGTGCAGGACGCGTCCGTGAACCTCGCCGGACGGGCGGCGACGATCGTGCGCGGCGAGGTCGGCGCGTGGCGGGTGGGGGGTGAGCGGGTCGACGTCGTGATCGCCGACCCGGCCCGCAGCGGGCTCGGCAAACCCGGGTCGGCGGCGTTGGCCGCGGCGCGGGCACCAGTGATCGTGCTCGTGAGCTGTGACCCGGTGTCGCTCGCCCGCGACGCAGCACTGCTCCGTCGTCACGGTTATCGCCACGAGCGGACAGAGGTGCTCGACCTGTTCCCGATGACCCATCACGTCGAGGCGGTGACCCGGTTCGTCGTCGACGACGCGGTCGGCGATGCCGACGAACGCGATCTCGCGGTCGCCCCCGCCGGATGACCCGTGACCTCGGGCTACAGGGCCGCCAGCCGCCGTTCGACGCGATCGAGGAAGGCGCGGCGATCGTCGGCCGTCGACCTGTCGACTCCGTACATCGCGACCCACGTGGTGCGGCAGCGACGGCTGCACAGTGACCGCAGGGCGCGAGTGACGACGCGCTTACCCCCTTCGCCTTGCAGCGAGTTGACGAGCTTCGACGACCCGTGGGTGGTCACGACGACGATGCGGCGGACGTTGCGCAGCAGGGGCCGAAGCCGGCTGGCGCCCGCACGGCCCGACGATGACATGGTCCAGGCAACACCGTTCGCCCACACCCGATCGATCCAGCCCTTCAGCATCGCCGGCTGCCCGCTCCACCACGTCGGGTACACGAGCACCAACGTCTCGCACCACCGCAGGTCGTCGGCATGGCGCTGCAAGGCCGGCGCCGTTCCGGGTTCCAGATGGGTGCGCCGATCGTGCTCGTCGAAGCACGGGTCGAACCCGTCGGCGTACAGGTCGGTCACGCGCACGATGTGGCCCGCCCCGTCGAGCGCAGCGAGCACGCGATCACGGGCGGACGCCACGAACGAGTCCGGATCGGGATGGCAGTGGACGACGAGGACGTTCACGCCAAGCGCGCCATCGCTGCTTCGACGCGGTCGAGGAACTGCCGCCGGCGAGCGTCGCTCGACGTGTCGATGCCGTACAGGCCCAGCCAGGTCGTGCGCGCCCGTAGACCGCACGACATGCGCAGGGTCCGGGTGATCGTGCGGCGGCCGTTGTCGTTGATCAACTTGACGATCGGTCGCGGTGATCCATACGTCGAGATCCCGACCAGACGGCGCACGTGGTGGAGTCCGGGGCGGACCTTGCCGCTGCGTTCGTCGAACACGAAGGCCACGCCCGGAACCATCACGCGTTCGAGCCAGCCCTTCAGCATCGCCGGAAGGCTGCTCCACCAGGTGGGGTACACGAACACGAGGCAGTCCGCCCACTGGACCAACCGAGCGTGTTCCCGCGTGTGCTCGTCGATCAGTGGGGTCTCGCCGTGGTACGCGTGGCGTTCCTCGGGCGACATCGCGACGCGGAAGCCGAGCGCGTACAGATCGATGACCTCGACCCCGTGACCGGCCGCCCGCAACCCCGCGACCGCTCGCCCGGCAGCCGCGTGCGTGAAGCTGTCGTCGCACGGGTGAGCGATCACCACGAGTGCCTGCATGCGGCGGCGAGTGTACGTGCGCACGGCGTCGTGTCGATGTCGACGACGAAGCGCTCGAAACCCTCAGCCGGATCGTTCGAGCCGGGTGACCAGGCCCTCACGCACGGCGGGCCACTCGGCGCTGATGATCGAGTAGACGGCGGTGTCGCGGGGTCGAGTCTCGCCGGGCTGGTTCACGAGCCGGTGGGATCGCAGGATTCCCTCGAACTGGGCGCCGAGCCGCTCGATGGCGTCGCGGCTGCGTTGGTTCAGGGCGTCGGTGCAGATCGCGACCCGCCACACCTCCCACTGCTCGAACGCGTGCGTGAGGAGCAGCAGCTTGGCCTCGGTGTTGACGGCCGTTCGCTGCGTCGTGGAGGCGAGCCACGTGCCCCCGATCTCGACCTCGTCCGGTGCTGCACGCCCGCGCCAATGCCGGAGCTCCAGGTACCGGGTGCAGCCGACGAGCTCACCTGTGTCGAGCCGGCGCTGGGCGAACGGCACGACCACACCGCGATCGCGGTCGGTGAGCAGCCAGTCGATGTAGCGCTCGGCTTCGGCGAGCCCGTCCGGGACGGGCGTGTAGCTGTAGCTCGAACGGTCGATGGAGCCCGCTCGGGCGAGCTCGGCCGCCTGGTCGCGAGCGAGCGGCTCCAACTGGACGTGCGTGCCGGTCAGCGTGAACGGTTCGATGGGCTGCGCCACCTGGTCGACCGTAGTCAGGCTCTGCTACGCCTGTATCCCGTGAACCCCTCCGACACCAGCTTCGACACCGGTTCGATCCTGCCCGCCGATCACGACGGCTACGGCGACATCGACGACATCGGAGAGCTCGCTGTGCTGCACGACCGCGAATACCGCGTCCGCGCCTTCCGACTCTCCGCCGAGCGATTGCTGATCCGCGGCGCCGTGCGCGACCAGAAGCCACCGAACCTCTACATCGCCGACGACGACCAGCCGTTGACGATCCACCACATGCAGATCGACCTCGAGGTCGCGTTTCCGACGCTCGAGATCGTGGCCGCGGCGGTTCGGTTCGAGACCCATCCCCATGGCGGCTGTCCGTCGATCATCGAGCACTACGGCGGTCTCGTCGGGTTGTCGATCGCCCGCGGCTTCACGCACAAGGTGCGTGAGCTGTTCGGCGGTCCGCGTGGTTGCACCCACACCACGGCGCTGTTGCAGGCGATGGCCCCGGTCGCGGTGCAGTGTTTCTGGTCGATGGATGCTGCCGACGCGGGCACGCCGGCGGAGTCCCAGGACCGCGGGCGCGATCGGCGGCGCGATCGGTGGGCATCGAACCTCAACACATGTCACGTGTGGGCCGAGGACGGCGAGCTCGTCACGAACATCGAAGCCGGAGGTGAGTTCGGACTGCCGATCTTCATCACCAAGCGGGCCGCCGAGCTCGGCCTCGAACCCGATGACCAGCGGCTGCGGCTCCACCGTTAGAGGACCGCTAGGTGGCTGGCGTGAGTGATCCGTTCGGACTGCGCTCGCTCACCGTCGAGCAGGCGCGGGCGAGGCCCGGAGCCAAGTGGCAGCACCACGCGGCGGCCTACGCGGCCTGGGTGGCCGACATGGACTTCCCGATCGCACCCGTCATCCGCGACCGGTTGATCGAGGTGGCCCGAACCGACGTCGGCTACCCGGTGTGGGGCGGGAAGAGAGGTGTCTCACCCGCCAGGATCGCCTTCGTCGACCGGATGTCGAGCCGCTATCGGTGGATCCCGAACCCGGCCTGGTTGTACGAGATGAGCGACGTCGTCCAGGGGGTTCGAGTGGCCGTGCACCACCTGACCGATCCGGGCGATCGGATCGTGCTCCACACGCCCGCCTACCACCCGTTCCTCGACACGATCGAGTCGATGCAGCGGGGGATCGTCCGGGTCCCCTCTCCGTTCGACCACGACACGCTCGACTCCACGCTCGCTCGCGAGCCGGCCCGGCTGATGATCCTGTGCCACCCACACAACCCGACCGGGCACGTGTTCACCCGGCCAGAGCTCGAACACCTGGCCGAGATCGCGGCCCGTCACGACCTGGTCGTGGTCTCCGACGAGATCCACGCCGACCTGGTACACGACCCGCACGGCCACGTGCCGTTCGAATCGCTCGGTCCCGAGGTCGCCGGGCGCACGATCACGCTGACGTCGGCGTCGAAGGCATTCAACCTCGCCGGCCTGCGATGGGCGATCATGCATGCTGGTAGCGACGTGATGCGGTCGGCGCTCGGCGCGTTGCCCGACCACTATTTCGGCGCTCCGAACGTGATGGCGGTTGAGGCGACGGCGACGGCGTGGACCGCTGGTGACGCCTGGCTCGAATCGGTCAGGTCGGTGCTCGAGGAGAACCGCCACGCCCTGTCCGACCTGCTCGCCGCTCACTTACCGAGTGTGCGGTACACACCGCCCGAGGCGACGTACCTCGCCTGGCTTGACTGCCATGCGCTCGGACTCGGCGACGACCCGGCCGTGACGTTCCGCGAGCGGGGCGTCGAGCTCAGTCCGGGCCCGCAGTTCGGTGTCGAGGGCAACGGGTTCGTGCGGCTCAACTTCGCGACCAGTCCGGCGATCCTCGCCGAGACGATCGCGGCGATGGCCGGCCGGCCTCACTGAGACGGTTCTGTCTGCTTCATCGGGCCCGTGGCTGCGTTTGGCGCAGACAGGTCCGACCACCCCACGGTTCTGTCTGCTTCATTGGGCCCGTGGCTGCATTTGAAGCAGACAGTTCGGGGGATGGGTGGCTTCACTCGTCGGCGGGTGGGAGGGCGCCGACGAGGACGCGGTCGCCAGACGAATCCTGCACGTTGTCGGCCCCCTCCCTGGTGACCGTCAGGGTGGGGAAGTCGACCGGCGAGACACCGGCCCAGAGCACCACGTCGGCTCCCTCGTTGAACGTGCCGATCGGGACGAGCACTCCATCGTCGTTGCGCAGCCACGCCTGGTAGAACTTTCCCGCGTCGAGCCGGGGCAGGCCGGTGGCGTCGAGCTCGATCCGCCAACCGGAGTCGGTCCTGGTCAGTTCTGCCGAGCCGGAGGCGGCGGGCAGCGCCTCGGTGGGCTCGAGGGCCATCGAGAACGTCACGGCGTCGTCCTTCCCGCCGGTCAATGACACCGTCGCTGTGACCACCACGATCACGGCTGCCGCGGCGGCGCCGACGAGCATCGCAGGTCGAATCCAGCGGCGGTGCCGGTCGATCGAGATGACGGGCGCGACCGCTTCCGACGACCGGACGGTTGGCGCCGCGACGGGTGGCGCGGGAGCGATGGTGCGTACCGGAGGGGTGGCGGCGGCGCGCGCGACGGCGCTGACGACCGCGTCTTCGAGCGTCGGTGCGGGTTCGTCCCACAAGCCGGGATCCGCCAGCAACGCCCGGAGCTCATCGAGATCGGCGCGCGCGTCCATGTCGTCGATCGACCCGGTCGGTTCACCCGCCAGGTAGGCGATTCGGTCGTCGTCGTTCATGGGTTCACCAGTCATCCGAGAGTACGTCGCTCATCGGGGCTTGGTTCGGGGTTCGGCGGTTCGAATGTCCGGCCGGGTTGGTGGTCGCGTTCTCGTTCGTGTTCTCGTTCGTGTTCCCGGTCGTGCTCCCGGAGGTGTCCGAGGGCCGCG
>DASUEW010000745.1:0-5602 GCA_036274875.1 Ilumatobacteraceae bacterium | reverse complement strand
GACGAGCTCGGCAAGGCGTCGGTCAAGGGCAAGATCGTCGGCACCGCCAAGGGCCCCAAGATCAACGGCTTCACCTACAAGAAGAAGACCAACCAACGCCGGCGCTACGGTCACCGACAGCACTACACAGTGGTCGAGATCACCTCGATCACCACGAGTTGAGGAGTCCGCACGATGTCGAAGACCAAAGGTGGCGGTTCCACCCGCAACGGCCGTGACTCGAACTCGCAGCGTCTGGGCGTGAAGGTGTTCGACGGAACGCTTGTCACGGCGGGCACGATCATCGTGCGTCAGCGCGGCACCAAGCTGCACCCAGGCAAGAACGTCGGCCTCGGCGGTGACGACACGTTGTTCTCGCTGGTCGACGGCTCCGTGAAGTTCGGCGAGCGCAAGGGCCGCAAGGTCGTCGACGTCAACCCTGCTTGATTCAGTCGGCTCACTGGGTCTGATTCAGTCGGCTCACCCCACGTCTTCCTGCTGAACGTCTGGTCGCCGACTGGGGGCTTGATTCGGTCGTTCGATCGAGAAGTCGGTTCCCGTCAGACGTCGATTCCCGCGGGTAGCCGGTCGCGGTCCCAGCCGAGCAGCGCCATCGCCTGCCGGCAGGCGTAGCGATCGGTCATCCCTGCCACGTAGCTGACGGCGGCTCGCAACGCCTCCGGGCCGCCTGAGTCGATGGCGATGGCATCGGGGAGCAGGTTCGGACGGTCGGCATAGTGCTCGGTGAGAGCACGCAGCAGGGTGATCACCTGCTCGCCTTGGGCGCGGCTGGCCGGGCGCAGGTACACGTGCTCGTAGTTGAAGAGGCGGAACTCGGCGAGTGCCTCCGCAGCCGGCGGGGTCATGCCGACGCGTCCTGATTCGGCCGCCGCCTCGATCATCGCCCGCACGAACGTTCCGAGTTGCGATGATCGTTCGGCCCCACAACGGTCGACCACCAGTGCCGGCAGCATGTCGGGCGACACGATTCCGGCGGCGACGGCATCCTCGAAGTCGTGGCACACGTACGCGATTCGGTCGGCCCACGACACGACCTCAGCTTCCGGAGTGCCCGGTGCCGGACGGCTCCACGAGTGGTTGCGGACCCCGTCGAGCGTCTCGGCGCACAGGTTGAGCGGCACCAGTGTGACGTCGGCCCCCCACACGGCGTGGTCGTACCCCTCGGCGACGTAGGGAGTGAGTGCGTCCTCACTGGCGTGACCGCCGGGACCGTGGCCACAGTCGTGCCCGAGCGCGATCGCCTCTGTGAGCGCCACGTTCAGGCCCAGCGTCTGGCTGACCGAACGGGCGACCTGGGCGACCTCGAGGGCGTGGGTGAGGCGCGTGCGCTGGTGATCGTCGGGGAACACGAACACCTGCGTCTTGCCGGCCAGGCGGCGGAAGGCGTTGGAGTGCAGGATCCGGTCGCGGTCGCGCTCGAAGCAGGTTCGAAACGGATCCGGCGCCTCCTCGACGACACGATCGCCGCCGCCGGATGCACGAGTGGCGAGCGGTGCGAGGTGATCCTCGTCGTACCGCTCACGCGACACCCGATCGACCGGGGATGTCGAGCCCGGCCCCGTCCACGATCCCTCGTGAGCGAGCCGCACCTCGCCGGCGACGTGACCACGCATCGTCGAGGCCCATCGCTCGGCACGCTCCTGCGTCGTCTGGGGGATCGTCACGTCACTCACGCCCCCCACCCTACGCAGAGGGTGCGCGCCTCCCGCCGTACCCCGCCCCCGGTTCTGTCTGCTCGAGACGAAGCCACGGGCCGAATGAAGCAGACAGTTCGGTGGTTGGGTCGGAACTGTCTGCTTCAGATGAAGCTACGGGTCGCCTGAAGCAGACAGAACGGGGTTGGGGGTGGCCGGTAGCTTGGACGTGGTGTCCCAGTTCGTCGACGAATGCCAGCTCAACGTGCGCGGCGGTGATGGTGGTGCGGGCTGCGTGTCGTTCCGACGCGAGGGCCCGGTCGTGATGGGCGGCCCGAACGGTGGCGACGGCGGCAAGGGCGGCGACGTGTGGCTCGTCGCCGACCACAACGTGGCATCACTGCTGGCGTTTCGCGACCATCCGCACCGCCGGGCCGACAACGGGGTTCACGGCAAGGGCAAGGACCAGCACGGCAAGCGGGGCGCGTCGATCGAGATCAAGGGTCCGGAGGGCACCGTCGTCTCCGATCTCTACAGCGGCGAACTGCTCGCCGAACTGCTCCACCACGGCGATCGTTGGCTGGCGGCAGCCGGTGGACGCGGGGGGCGTGGCAACGCCAAGTTCCTGTCGAACAAGCGCCGCGCGCCGAGCTTCGCCGAGCAGGGTGAGCACGGCGAGGACCGCTGGCTCAAGCTCGAGATGCAGTTGATGGCCGACGTCGCGCTCGTCGGGTTCCCGAACGCCGGCAAGAGCACGCTGATCAGTGTCGTGTCGGCGGCGCGACCGAAGATCGCCGACTATCCGTTCACGACGCTCGAACCGAACCTCGGCGTCGTGCGCGTCGACGAGACCACCGAGTTCGTCGTCGCCGACATCCCCGGTCTGATCGAGGGCGCCAGCGAAGGCAGGGGACTCGGGCACCAGTTCCTGCGCCACGTCGAACGGGCCCGGGTGTTGTGCTTGATGCTCGACCTGATCCAGGTCGATGGTGTCAAACCCGCTGAGCAGGAACGGATCCTCCTTCACGAGCTCGGCGCCCACGAACCGGAACTGCTCGAGCGTCCCCGTGTTGTCGTCGGGACCAAGGCCGATGCCGTGCAGGTCGACGAGCTGCGTGCCTCGGGCTGGGAGGGTCCGGTGATCTCGGCCGTCACCGGTCAGGGCGTGCGCGACCTCGTCGGCCACCTGGCCGCGCTCGTGCACGAGGCGCGCCAGGCCGAACCCGTCGTCGAGGGTGTCGTCGTGCTGCGTCCGGAACCGACCGGCGCGCTCGTAGAGCGCCTCGGTGACGGCGAGTTCCGGCTCATCGGGCGCGACGTCGAGCGCATCGTCGCCCTCAACGACGTGACGACGCCGGAGGCGCTCTCGTTCATCGATCAGCGCCTCGACCGGCTCGGCGTGCCGAAGATGCTGGCCCGTGCCGGCGCCCGCGAGGGCGACGTCGTGTGGATCGGCGAGTTCAGTTTCGAGTACCAACCGGACCTCTGATGCGCATCGTCGCCAAGATCGGCACGTCATCACTGACGGGTGTACATGGCGCGATCGACCGCGGCGCGATCGCCAAGCTGAGCGACGAGGTCGTCGCGGTGCGCGACGCCGGCCACGAGGTGCTCGTCGTGTCGTCGGGCGCCGTCGCCGCCGGGGTGGCGGCGCTCGGATTGACGACCCGGCCGACCGACATGCCGACCCTTCAGGCGTTGGCGGCGGCGGGCCAGAGCCGGCTGATGCAGGTCTGGAACGTCGAGCTCGGGCGACATGGGGTCGTCGCCGCCCAGGCGCTGCTCGACCCGCACGATTTCGTGAACCGCAAGCAGTACCTGCACACCCGCCAGACACTCGTGCGCCTGCTCGAACTGGGATGTGTGCCGGTGATCAACGAGAACGACGCGATCGCCAACGACGAGATCCGCTACGGCGACAACGACCGGCTGGCGGCGTTGACGGCGCACAACGTCGGCGCCGACGTGCTCGTGCTGCTCACCGACCTCGACGGTCTTTTCACGTCGGACCCCCGGGTCGACGCCGATGCGCGGCTCGTCACCCACGTATCGGCCGACGACCCGATGCTGGCGATCAGGGCGGGAGTCGGTGGCAGCGGGCGGGGGAGTGGCGGCATGGCGAGCAAGCTCGCGGCGGCGCGGATCGCGTCGTGGTCGGGCGTGCGAACCGTGATCGCCAACGCCGCCGGCGAGCGGGCGCTGGTCGAGGCGGTCGGCGGTGAAGTCGTCGGCACCGTGTTCGAGGCCCACAGGCGGCGGCTGCCGGCACGCAAGCTCTGGATCGCGTTCGCCTCGCACGTCGCCGGCGCGGTGGTGGTCGACGACGGTGCACGGCGGGCGCTGACCGAGCGGGCGACGAGCCTCCTGCCGGCCGGCGTCACCGACGTCGTCGGTCGGTTCGGCGAAGGCGACATCGTCGACGTGCGGGGTGGCGACGGCGTGGTGTTCGCGCGCGGGATGGTCTTCGTCGACGCCGCAGACCTTCGCCGGGCGGCGGGCAAGCACACTCGCGACCTGCCCGACGGCATGGTGCACGAGGTGATCCACCGCGACGATCTCGTGCTGCTGCCGGCCTGACGTCGACGCCCGCCCGCGAGATCAGACGCGTCCGACCGCGTGGGTCGGATCAGACGCGCCTAATCAGACTGGCGGTACGCCGCCTTCGACCTGTGGCGTGGCTGCCGCCCCGCTGTCGAGACCGAGCTCGGCCCGCAGCTCTGACAGACGGCTCTGGGCCTCGACGTTGGCGGTCGCCTGCTCGACCTCGAGCACTCGCGACTCGACCGACGCCTCGTTCAGCTCGGACGCCGCCGAGGCCTTGGCGTAGCGAATCTCGATCTTCTCGCGCACCTCGTTGAGCGTCGGCACGTCGTCGCCGACCGTCTCGCTGAGCTGCGACATCGCCTTGTTCATCTCTTCTTGCATCTTCGCCTGCTCTAGCTGGCTCAGCAGCTTCGACTTCTCGGCGATCTTCTCCTGCAGCAGACGGCTGTTCTGCGCCACTGCCGCCTTCGCCTGGTCGGCGGCCTGGGTCGAGTCGAGCACCAGCCCCTTCAGGCTCTCGACGTCCTTTTCGACCTGGATCAGCTGGTTGGCGATCGACTCGGCGGCGCTCGTGTACTGCGCCGCCTTGTCGGCCTGGCCCGCCTTCTCGGCATCGGCCGCCATGATCAGCGCCTGGCGGGCCGTCGAGTTGAGCTTCTCGAGCTCGGCCATCTTGCCGTTGAGGCGGATCTCGGCCTGCTTCTGGCTGGCAATGACGTTGGTGGCCTGCTCCTTGAGCCGGCGGTGCTGACCCTGGGACTCGGCGATGGCCTGCTCGAGCTGGATCTTCGGATCGGCCTTCTCGTTGAACGTCCCCGTGAGCTTCGCCGTCAGGTACTTCCACCACTTGCGTGCGAGCTTGAACATGGCGCGCAGCCTACTGGCTCGCGCTCCGCCTCGATCCGGGCAGCCGATCGCGAGCGGCGATCAGCTCCGGGGTGCCGAGCGCCGCCAGCAATCCGACGTAGACAGCGATCCCGCTCAGCCCGCCGACGACAAGTCGTGTGGCCGCACCGGTGCCACTGTTGCTGCCGATCGCACGGGCGACGAGCCAGACGACCTCTCCCATCACGGCCGCGGCGAGGATCATCGGCCACAGGCTTCGGAGGATCTCGCGCACCGGGAAGCCCTGCACCTTGTAGCTCATGATCTGCAGCACCCAGCCGGCGGCCATGAGGTAGGCGAGCGCCAGCGCGAGCCCGAGCCCGAGGACTCCGAATCGCTCGACGAGGACGATCGCGAGGACGACGTTGACCACGTTCTCGAAGACGTTGACCACGAACGGGGTGCGGGTGTCGTGGTGGGCGTAGAACCCGCGCAGGACGAACAGGTACACCGAGAAGCCGACCAGCCCGAGCGCGAACCCTCCCAGCGCTCGCGACGTGGCGAGCGCGTCGGCGGCGCCGTACTCGCCGTGCTGTAGA
>DASUEW010000744.1:0-4704 GCA_036274875.1 Ilumatobacteraceae bacterium | reverse complement strand
GCGGTGCCGATCAGTCGCTCGCCGAGTTCGCCTCACGACTCACGGGTAGCTCCGACCTCTACGCGTGGTCGGGCCGGCGGCCGTCGGCGAGCATCAACTTCATCACCGCCCACGACGGCTTCACGCTCGCCGACCTCGTGTCGTACGACCACAAGCACAACGACGCCAACGGCGAGGACAACCGCGACGGCGAGAGCCACAATCGCTCCTGGAACTCGGGCGCCGAGGGACCGACCGACGATCCGGTGGTGTTGCACGTGCGCGATGTGCGCCGCCGGTCGCTGCTGGCCACCCTGCTGTTGTCACAAGGCGTCCCGATGCTGCTCGGCGGCGACGAGATCGGTCGGACCCAGGGCGGCAACAACAACGGCTACTGCCAGGACAACGAGATCTCGTGGTACGACTGGGGGGCGGTCGACAATGAGTTGCACGCCTTCGTGCGCCGCCTGATCCGCCTGCGCAGCTCACACCCGATCTTTCGCCGCCGACGGTGGTTCGAGGGGCGTGCGATCCACGGCGCCGAGGTCGAGGACATCTGCTGGTTCACGCCCGAGGGTGTGGAGATGGCCGACTCCGACTGGCAGGTGGGCTACGCCCGATCGTTGGCGGTGCTCCTCAACGGCGACGCGATCCCGACCCTCGGCCCGCACGGCGAGCAGATCCGCGACGACACGTTCATGCTGCTGTCCAACGCCCACGTCGAGCCTGTCACGTTCACGATTCCAGACAGAGTGGCAGGATCGCGCTGGATGGTCGAGCTCGATACGAAGACGATCCAGACGCGCGACACGCAGCTGTCGGCGTCGGACTCGTGGCCAGTCGACGCGTGGGCGGTCGTGTTGCTCCGCCGCGTCGAGTGAGGCGGTGGTGCGTTTCCCAACACCTGGGGAGCGCCGGGGCGGTGAGGATCAGGAGGGCGCGAGGAAACATGCCGCCAAGGGGGGCACGTCGAGCACGAGGGAGGCGGCGTGGCCGTGGGCGGCCACCTCGTCCGTGTCGACGAGCTCACCACCGACTCCACTGCCGCCGAAACGTTGATCGTCGCCGTTGAGCAACATCGTCCAGCGCCCGGCGACCGGGACTCCGATCCGGTAGCCGTAGCGCGGCACTGCGGTGAAGTTGCACACGACCAGCACCGGCCGGTGCCCGGTTGCGAGGCGGCTGAACGCCATGACGCTGTTGGCGTCGTCGTTGCCGACGATCCATCGGAAGCCGTCGGCGGAACCGTCGCCCCGGTGCAGGGCCGGCTCCTCGCGGTAGAGGTGGTTGAGCGCCGCCACCCAGTCGAGGACCTCCGAGTGCTCGGCGTTCTGCAGCAGCCCCCACGGCAACTCGCGCTCGTGGTCCCACTCGTCGGGCGCCCCGAACTCCGAGCCCATGAAGATCAGCTTCTTTCCGGGTTGGCCGTACTGGTAGCCGAAGAGGAGGCGGAGCCCGGCGAACTGCTGCCAGCGATCGCCCGGCTGGCGGGACAGCAACGAGCCCTTGCCGTGCACGACCTCGTCGTGCGACAGCGGCAGCACGAACGACTCGTTGAACGCGTAGATGGTGCGGAACGTGAGCTCGCCGTGATGCCACCGGCGATGGACCGGATCACGCCGGAAGTACTCGAGCGTGTCGTTCATCCAACCCATGTCCCATTTGAATCCGAAGCCGAGCCCGCCACCGTCGGTCGGGTGCGTGACGCCGGGCCACGCAGTCGATTCCTCGGCGACGGTGAACGTATCGGGATGGTGCAGGTAGACGCGCCGGTTGAGCTCCTGCAGGAACGCGATCGCACCGAGGTTCTCGCGCCCGCCGTGCTCGTTGGGGATCCACTCCCCGGCGGCTCGCGAGTAGTCGCGGTACAACATCGACGCGACGGCATCGACGCGGATCGCGTCGGCGTGGTAGCGCTCCATCCAGAAGCGAGCGCTCGACAGGAGGAAGCTGCGCACCTCGTGGCGGTCGTAGTTGAAGATCGCGCTCTTCCAGTCGGGGTGGAAGCCGAGACGCGGGTCGGCGTGCTCGTACAGGTGCGTGCCGTCGAACTCGGCGAGTCCGTGGGCGTCGGTGGGGAAGTGGGACGGAACCCAGTCGAGCACGACGCCGAACCCGCGGCGATGGAGGTGCTCGATGAGGAACATCAGGTCCTGCGGACTGCCGTAACGAGCGGTCGCGGCGAAGTAGCCGGTGGTCTGGTATCCCCACGACCCGTAGAACGGATGCTCCATCACCGGCATCAGCTCCACGTGCGTGAAGCCGGTCCGCTCGAGGTGATCGGCGAGCTGCACCGCGATCGCGCGGTAGCCGCCTGGTTCGTACCGCCACGACCCGAGGTGCATCTCGTAGATCGAGATGGGGGCGTCGAATCGGTTGCGGTCGGCGCGCTGCGCCATCCAGTCGCCGTCGTCCCAGTCGTAGTCGAGGTGGGCGATCACCGAGGCGGTGCGTGGGGGCTCCTCCGCGGCGAAGGCGAAGGGATCGCTCTTGTCGAGCACCGCACCGCCGGTCGTGATGATGCGGTACTTGTAGCGATTCCCGGCGCGCGCCGTGGTGAGACGACCCGACCAGATGCCGGCCGGAGAGGGTGTCAGCGCGGCACCGTCGCCGGACCAGCTGTCGAAGTCGCCGATCACCGAGACCGAACGAGCCGATGGCGCCCACACTCGGAACGTGGTGCCACCGGGATCGGGGTGGGCCCCGAGAAGGTATGCGAGGCCGTCGTGGGTCCCCTCTCCGAATCGCCACAGGTCATCGGCGGCAAGGGCCGGTACTGGTGGGTCGAGCGGCGGACTCATCGAAGGGCCCAACCCTATAGGTGCCGATTCAGACCCGCGGCCCCGACGGTTGTGTCGACGTCTCGATCGTCGGGCGGTAGAGCTGGTCCCAGTAGTCCGAGACCATCCGCGCCGCGGTGACGCGTGGTCCGAGGGTGGTCCAGCAGTGCCGCACGCGGTCGAGCCATTCGGCCGACAGTGGTTCGCCGTCGCGGTAGTAGGTCGGCACGATCTCGCCCGTCAACAGATCGAGCGCGGCGGCCGACTCGACGCGGTCACGCACCGCCGGGTCGAGCGATGCACTGGCCGGGATCGTCCATCCGTTGCGGCCGTCGGCCATCTCGTCCCACCAACCATCGCTGATCGAGCAGTTGAGCCCGCCGTTGATCGCCGACTTCTCGCCGCTCGTCCCGGACGCCTCGTGCGGCCGGACTGGATTGTTGAGCCACACGTCGCACCCGGCGTACATCGCCCGCGCGACCGCGATGTCGTAGTCGGCCACGAAGACGAAGCGGCCCCGCGCGTCCGGCGACACGGCAAACGCGAACACCTCGGCCAGCAACGCCTTGCCTGGGTGGTCGTTGGGGTGCGCCTTGCCGGCGAACACGAACTGGACCGGCCGTGCGTCGTCGGCGAGCAGCTTCACGAGCCGGTCGCGATGACGGAGCAGCAACGTCGCGCGTTTGTAGGTCGCGAAGCGGCGGGCGAATCCGACGGTGAGCACGTCGGGATCGAGCACGATCCCTGTCCGTTCGCGCACCATCGCGACCGCCAGCGAGGCACCGGCGCGGCGTACGTCGCGGACCACGCCGTCGTCGAGATCGCCGGCCCGCTGCCACGCCGCGACGTCGCCGTCGGCCCACGTCGGGCCACACGTCTCGTCCAGCAAACGCTGCAGTGGCGGAGCGGCCCACGTGCGGGCGTGCACGCCGTTGGTGATCGAGCCGATCTTGTCACCGCCCGGTACGTGGGCGAACAGCTCGCGGCTGACCCGGCCGTGCAGCTTCGACACACCGTTCGCGCGGGCGGCGGTGCGCAGGCAGAACACCGCCATGTTGAACTCGGGTGACTCCTCGCCCGGGTCCCGGCCGAGCTCGAGCACGTCGGCGATCGGGATCCGCCATGCGTCGGCCCACGGCCGGAGGTGCTCGGTCGAGATGTCGTTCGAGAAGCGGTCGATGCCGGCGGGGACAGGGGTGTGGGTCGTGAACACGAGTTGGCGGCGTACCGCACGCACCGCGTCGTCAAGGGTCTCGCCGTCGGCGATGCGGCGGTCGAGCAACTCGAGGATCAGGAACCCTGCGTGTCCCTCGTTGAGGTGGAAGACGTGCGGCGAGAGACCGAGCGCTTCGAGCGCCCGTATCCCGCCGACACCCAGCACCAACTCCTGTTCGATGCGGTGACGGCGATCTCCGCTGTACAGCCGGTCGGTGATGCGCCGGTCCTCCGGTGAGTTGTCGGGATGGTCGGTGTCGAGCAGGATCAGCTGGACCCGCCCGACCCACATCAGCCACACGCGGGCGGTGACGTCGCGATCGGCGATCGGCACGTCGACGGGTTTCGGTGCCTCGACGGCACCGAATTGCTCTGGCTCGTAGCGCTCGTACCGCTCGAGCTGGTGGCCGTCGGCGATGCCCTGGCGGAAGAAGCCCTCGCGGTAGAACAACCCGACCCCTACGAGCGGCACGGCGAGATCGTTGGACGCCTTGACATGATCGCCGGCGAGGATGCCGAGACCACCGGAATATTGCGGTACGAGCTCGGAGATCCCGAACTCAGGTGAGAAGTAGGCGATCTGCACCGGGCCCGCGCTGGCCCGTGCGGACGTGACCGCATCCGTGCACCGTTCGACCAGATCGACCACGTGGGCGTCGCCGAGCATTGCATCGAGACGACCGTCGTCGAGTGCGGCGACGGTGGCAACGGGATGCTCCGGTTTGCCGGC
>DASUEW010000743.1:0-2851 GCA_036274875.1 Ilumatobacteraceae bacterium | reverse complement strand
CAGGACGCCACGTTATCGAGCGGTGGCGTGGGAGAATGGGGGGCGTGACCGCCCCTCTCACGTCGTCGCGGCTGCCGGAGGTGGCCGGGTCATCGTCGATACGCCACGTCATGGTCGTCGGCGGTACGTTGCGTGACTGGGCGGATCTGACGGACCCGCAGTGGAGCGATCGGGTCGACGAACTGGGCGCCGTCGGCGCATCCGCCCATGTCTCGTGGCTCACGCTGCGCCCCTACGAGCCGGGTGACGAGCACATCGCCTTGGCGGCGTGGCATCGTCAGGTGGGGGTCTGTTGCGTGATCGTCGACCCGTCGGGCGACGGCCGGCAGCGGTTTGCCGACGCGATGGGACGGCTCGACCCGGCGGTCGAGGTGAACGAGGTGTCGGTCGCGGCGGCGCTGTACGAGCCGGCCGACAGCGAACCCGACCTGGTGGTCGTGCTCGGCCCGTCGACGCACCTGCCACCCTCGCTGGTCTGGGAGCTCGCCTACGCCGAGCTGGTCTTCATCCCGGTCGATTGGAGCGAGCTCTGTGGTCGACACTTGTTGGCGGCGATGGACGACTTCGCCGGTCGCCGACGCCGCTTCGGCGGGCTCGACGAATGAGTCCTGTGAGCGATCGTCACAATGGTCGGTGAGCTCTACCGCGACACGGGCGTGGTGCTGCGCACCTACAAGCTGCGCGAGTCCGATCGCATCGTGGTGATCCACACGCTCGACAACGGCAAGGTGCGCGCGGTCGCCAAGGGCGTCCGCAAGACCAAGTCGCGGTTCGGGGCGCGCCTCGAACCGATGAGCCACGTGCGGCTCCTGCTGTACCGCGGCCGCGAGCTCGACATCGTCAGCCAGGCGGAATCGGTCGAACCCCTGTCGCCGATGTTGTCGTCGCTCGACCGGGCGTCGCAGGGCATCGCCGCGCTCGAGGCGGTCGACCAGCTGTCGCTGGAACGCGAGCCGAATCCCCGGCTCTACCGGATGCTCGTCGGAGTCTTGCGGACGATCGCCGAGCGCCCCTCGCCGGTCAACGTGTCCGCCTTCTACTGGAAGCTGCTCGCAGCCGAGGGATTGCGTCCGCAGCTCGATGCGTGCGTACGGTGCGCAGGGGCCGAGCCCGACGTCCAGCTCGTCGCGTTCGACCTCGCCGAAGGTGGCGTGCTGTGCCGCTCGTGCCGATCGGGCGTGCCGATCAGCGCCGGAGCCCTGGCACTGATGCGCGACATCCTGGGCGGACGGCTCAACGAGGCGTTGGCGTACGAGGAGTCACCGATCACCCACGAGGTCGGCTCCTTGGCGACCCGCGCGCTCGAACACCACATCGAACGCCACCTGCGCGCGGTGGCAATGTTCGAGCGTCACTAGGCCGACCTAGCCTGATCGACCATGCCCGCCACCGAGCTCGACCAGGTCGTCAACCTCTGCAAGCGGCGCGGGTTCGTGTTCCCGTCGGCCGAGATCTACGGAGGTTTCCGCTCGACGTACGACTACGGCCCGCTCGGCGCGCTGCTGCTGCGGAACATCCGCGAGGCATGGATCCGCAGCATCGTCCAGCAGCGTGACGACATCGTGCTGATCGATACCGCGATCCTCGGCCCACCCCAGATCTGGGAGGCCTCGGGTCACCTCGCCAACTTCAGCGACCCACTGGTCGACTGCATGAACTGCAAGAACCGCTTCCGCCTCGACAAGCTCGACGATCCGAACACCTGCCCGAGTTGCGGCAAGCAGAGCTCGTTCACCGAGCCGCGCCAGTTCAACCTGATGTTCAAGACCCACGCCGGCCCGATCGAGGACAGCGGAGCGGTCGCCTACCTGCGCCCCGAGACCGCCCAGGGGATGTTCACCAACTTCGCCAACGTGCTGAACTCGACGCGCAAGAAGCCGCCGTTCGGCATCGCCCAGGTCGGCAAGAGCTTCCGCAATGAGATCACGCCGCAGAACTGGATCTTCCGCACCCGTGAGTTCGAGCAGATGGAGATGGAGTACTTCGTCCCCCCACCGGAATCGGCGAAGTGGTACGAGTACTGGTGCGCCGAGCGCCTCAACTGGTACGTCGAGCTCGGCGTCCCGGAGGAGATGCTCCGCCTTCGCGCCCACGACGCCGACGAGCTCTCGCACTACTCCTCGGGCACGTCCGACGTCGAGTACCTGTTCCCGTGGGGCTGGGACGAGCTCGAGGGCATCGCCCAGCGTTCCGACTACGACCTCACCCAGCACGCCGAGCACTCGGGCGAGAAGCTCGACTACTTCGACCAGACGACCGGCGAGCGCTATCGCCCGTATGTCATCGAGCCGGCGGTCGGCGTGACCAGGCTGTTCTCGATCTTCTTGCTCGCCGCCTACGACGAGGACATCGTCAATGACGAGAAGCGCACCGTGCTGCGCCTGCACCCCCGGCTGGCGCCGTACCCGGTCGCGGTGCTCCCGCTGTCGAGAAAGGACGCGCTCACGGGGATCTCCCACGACGTCTGGCGCACGCTCAGCGCCCGGTACATGGTCGACTACGACGAGACGCAAGCGATCGGGCGCAGGTACCGGCGCCAGGACGAGATCGGCACGCCGCTGTGCGTCACCGTCGACTTCGAGACGTTGGAAGACCACGCCGTGACGATCCGCGACCGCGACACGACCGAGCAGGTGAGGGTCCCGATCACCGACGTCGTCGACACGGTGTCGGCACGCCTCGGTTTCTGAGATGACCACCTATCTCGATCGGATCCTCGAACGGCACCGCGAGCGGGCTGCCGCCGATACGCGATCGGTCGAGGATCTATTGGCTCAGGTCGCGCTGGCGCCGGTGACTCGTGGCTTTCGCCAGACGCTCGCCAACACCGCCGGGCTCGCCGTGATCGCCG
>DASUEW010000742.1:0-12143 GCA_036274875.1 Ilumatobacteraceae bacterium | reverse complement strand
GTTGAACACGAAGTACGAAGTAGAGGCAATCCCCCCATGAACATCCTCGATTCCCTGACCGGCGCGCGCGCCGACGGGCCGCCGCGCGACGAAACGTTCGCCGACCTCGGCCTCCCGCCCACTATCTGCAAGGCGATCGCCGCAGCCGGGATCACCGAACCATTCCCGATCCAGGCCGCGGTCATCCCCGATGTCCTCGCCGGCCTCGACGTGTGCGGTCGCGCTCCGACCGGCTCGGGCAAGACGCTCGCGTTCGGCCTGCCGCTCGTCGCCCGTCTCCTCGACGCGCAGCGTCGCGCGCCCGGCGCCCTGATCCTCGCCCCCACTCGCGAGCTCGCCGAGCAGATCTCGCGGGCACTCTCGCCCTACGCCGCGGCGCTCGGCCACCAGCTCGCCACCGTCTACGGCGGCGTCGGATATGGCGCGCAGCGCAAGGCACTCGACCACGGCGCCGAGCTGGTCGTGGCGTGCCCCGGCCGCCTCGAAGACCTCTTGAAGATGGGCGCCCTGCGGCTCGACAAGGTGACCGCCGTCGTCATCGACGAAGCCGACCAGATGGCCGACATGGGCTTCTTGCCGGCCGTCCGTCGCATCGTCAGCGCCACCGCTGCCCAACGTCAGGTGCTGCTGTTCTCGGCGACGCTCGACGGCCCGGTCGCCAAGCTCGTCGACGACTTCCAGGACGATCCATGCCTGCACGAGGTCGGCGAGAAGGGCCCCGACATCACGGCCGCCGAGCACCTCTTCTGGCTCGCCGAACGCGCTGACCGCCCGCGCCATGTGGCCGGGGTCGCCGCGGCCCTCGGCTCGACGCTCGTGTTCTGCCGCACGCGTCACGGTGCCGACCGCCTCGCCAAGCAACTCGACAAGTTCGGCACCAAGGCCGAAGCGATTCATGGCGGTCGCAGTCAGGCGCAGCGCGATCGCGCCCTCGAGGCGTTCAAGCGCGGCAAGATCGGGGCGCTCATCGCCACCGACGTCGCCGCGCGAGGCGTCCACGTCGACGGCATCGCCTGCGTGTTGCACTTCGACCCGCCGGCCGACGCCTCCACCTACCACCACCGTTCGGGCCGCACGGCCCGCGCCGGGGCGACAGGAGTCGTGATCTCGCTCGTCGATGCGTCGATGCGGAAGGCGACTCGTCAGCTCCAGCAGCAGATCGGCGTCGCCCAGGTGATCGATTCACCCGACCCCCGCCGTCTGGCCGCCGAAGTCGCACGAACCGACGCCGCGCCGTCGGCGAGCGCTCCCGCGCCGTCGCCGAGCAGTCACGGCGACGCCGGCGCCGCGATCGGCACGGTCGGTACCGTGAAGTTCTTCAGCCCGCAACGCGGCTATGGCTTCATCGCCCGTCCCGACGCCGACGACCTGTTCGTGCACCATTCGAACATCGCGACGAACATCGCCGTCAAGGGCGCCAAGGCCACCGCGACCCTCGTCGAGGGTCAGCGCGTTCGCTACACGATCGGCGCCGGCCGCCGCGGCCCCGAAGCCCTCACCGTCACCCCCGCCTGAATCCGTTCTGTCTGCTTCAAACGCAGCCACGCGCCCACTGAAGCAGACAGTTCCCGGGGCCGCTCCGTTCTGTCTGCTTCAGACGCAGCCACGCGCCCACTGAAGCAGACAGTTCCCGGGGGTTGGGTAGCGTGCCGGGGTGCACGACGACCGGGCGCTCGTGGAACGGCGCATCGCGCGCGAGCTGTGGGAGCGGGTGGTGCCGCTCGTCGAGGTCGATCGGACGGGACTCGCGGTCGAAGCCGGGCCGACGCTCGACCGGCTCACCGACTTCGCCGTCGGATCGATGTGGGGTGCGCCGTGGGGCACGACATGGTTCCGCCTGACGGGTGAGATCCCGGAGCACTGGGCCGGCCGACGAGTCGAGGCCGTGGTCGACCTCGGCTTCCATCGCGACGCGGCAGGGTTCCAGTGCGAAGGTCTCGTCGTCGACGAAGCAGGACGGCCCGTCCAGGGGATCCATCCGAGGCGAACGAACGTCGCCGTCGACTCGGAACCGGGACCGCTCGTGCTCACGATCGAGGCGGCGTCGAATCCGTCGTTCCCGCAGTTCCGTCCATCTCCGCTCGGGTCGCCGGCCACTGCCGGTGAGGAGCCGCTGTACCGGTTCAAGCGCGCGGATCTGATCGTCGTCGACTCGGCGGCCGAGGCGCTGATGCACGACCTCGACGTCCTCGACGGGTTGATGCGCGCACTCGCGCCCGACGACCCGCGGCGTCAGCGGCTGCTGCGCGACATCGAACGCGCACTCGATCTCGTCCCCGACGTGGCGGCTGCTCGCCGCGCGGTCGAAGCGGCGTTGGCTCTGCCGGGCCGCGCCAGCGCCCACCGGATCATCGCCACCGGTCATGCGCACATCGACACCGCGTGGTTGTGGCCCCTACGCGAGGCGAGACGCAAGTGCGAGCGCACGTTCGCTTCGGCGGTGCGGTTGATGGACGAGTACCCCGAATACCGGTTCGTCTGCTCGCAGGCCCAGCACTACGCGTGGATCGAGGAGCGTCATCCCGATCTCTTCGCCCGCATCGCGGCCAAGGTCGAGAGCGGGCAATGGGTGCCGACCGGTGGGATGTGGGTCGAGTCCGACATGAACCTGCCGTCGGGCGAGAGCCTCGTCCGCCAGATCGTGCACGGCCAGCGCTACTTCGAGCAGCACTTCGGGCAGCGGTGCACCGAGATGTGGATCCCCGACGTGTTCGGCTACCCGGCCGGCCTGCCCCAGATCTTCGCGGCCGGGGGGATGACGCGCTTCGTGACCCAGAAGCTGTCGTGGAACAAGCAGAACCGATTCCCCCATCACACGTTCTGGTGGGAGGGCCTCGACGGCACCCGCGTGCTCACCCACTTCCCGCCCGTCGACACCTACAACGCCGAGATCACGCCGGCCGAGTGTGCGCACGCCGTCGCCAACTTCTCCGAGCACGGCTGGAGCGACTGGTCGCTGATGCCATTCGGGCACGGCGACGGTGGCGGCGGACCGACGCGCGAGATGCTCGAGCGGGCGCGTCGCCTCGCTGATCTCGACGGCGCACCACGAGTCGCGATCGGCACGCCGGCCGACTTCTTCCGGCATGTCGAACGCGAGATCCATCGCGGCGGGGCCGCGCCCGTGTGGCGCGGCGAGCTGTACTTCGAGACGCACCGTGGCACGCTGACGAGCCAGATCCGCACCAAGCTCGGCAACCGCCGGTGCGAGCAGCTGTTGCGCGAAGCCGAGCTGTGGGCCGCGACGAGCGGGGAGGCAGCCGGTCTCGACGAGCTCTGGCAGGAGGTCCTCACCCAGCAGTTCCACGACATCCTGCCGGGGTCGTCGATCGCCTGGGTCCACGCCGACGCCGAGGCGACGCACACCAGGGTCGAGCAGGAGCTGCGCCGGCGGATCGCCGACATCCTCGCCCGCCTGGCGCCGGCCACGCCGACACTGACGAACGTCGCCGGCCACGACCGCGACGAGATCGTCACCATCGACGATCTCGCCGCCGACGTCGCCAGCGCGCTCACCGGAGATGGACCCACGCAGTCGCTCGCCGCAGGTGGGCTGGCGTTCCGCGCCAGAGTGCCAGGGAACGGGCTGGCTTCTGCCGTCGCCCTCGCCGTCGACGACCACGTGGTCGTCACCGACCGCTCGATTACCAACCGTCACCTCGCCGCACGGTGGGACGGCGCCGGCAACCTGACGTCGATCATCGACGTCACACGTGCTCGCGAGATCGTCCCCGAGCGCGCGGTCGGGGCGGTGCTGGAGGTCGCGCCGGATCATCCGGTCGAGTACGACGCGTGGGACCTCGAGTCCTGGACACCGGCGAACGCCCGGGCACTCACCACGGCCGACCGGATCACCGTCGTCGACGACGGCCCGCTCGTCGGCACCGTCCGCGTCGATCGATCCTTCGGCGACTCGACGGTCTCGGTGACTTACGCGCTGCGCGCCGGCAGCCCACGGCTCGACATCCACATCGACATCGACTGGCACGAGCAGGAGCACCTGCTGTCGATGGTGTTCCCCCTCGATGTGCGCGCCGACACCGCCACGTGCGACGTGCAGTTCGGCAGTGTTCGGCGCCCGACCCATCCGACCACGTCGTGGGACGCGGCCAAGTTCGAGGTGTGTGCCCACCGCTACGTCGACATCGCCGAGCCGGGATTCGGAGTGGCCATCCTCAACAACGGACGTTACGGGCACAGCGTGTTCGACGAGCGGGTGCGGGTCAGCCTGCTCCGAGCGGCTCGCTATCCCGATCCGGACGCCGACCAGGGCCGCCACGCCGTCGACCTGGCGCTGTATCCACACGGCAGCGGTCTTGCCGACGTCGTCGCCGAGGCCGAGCGTTTCAACGCGCCCGTGCGAGTCGTGTACGGCACGGCCACCGAGGTCCCCGCCCCGGTCGTGTCGCTCACCGGCACCGGCGTCGAGCTCGACGCCGTCAAGCTGGCCGACGACGGCAGTGGCGATCTCGTCGTGCGCCTCCACGAAGCGTGTGGTGATCGGCGCCACGTGATGGTGCGGGCCGACCGGCGGATCGCCGCCGCCAGCCGCTGCAACCTGCTCGAGGAACCGGCCAGCGGTCTCGAGGTGGGCGACGGCGTCGCGGTGCTCACGCTGCGGCCGTTCGAGCTCGTGACGCTGCGCCTCACCCGCGCCGTCTGAACCCGGCCCGGCAGCGATCACCCACCACGCCCTTCAACCAGCAAGATGCCGTAGCGCCATCCCGGCGTACAGCGCGATGCCATCGGTCATCGCGTCTTCGTCGAACATCACCCGGTTCGAGTGGTTGGCGGGTGCCGTCGCCGGGCTGCGCTCGGGCGACGTGCCGCCCAGGAACATCATCGAGCCCGGCACCTGCTGCAACACGTAGCTCCAGTCTTCGGCGCCCATGATCGGGTTCGGCATCCGCACGACCTTGTCGGCACCGAGCATCTCGGTGGCGACATCGATCGTGAAGTCGGCGAACGACTCGGAGTTCGACGTGACGGGATACCCGGCGATGATCTCGACCGTGACGTCGGCGCCATGGGCAGCGGCGACCCCCTCGGCGACGCGACGGATGTTGTCTTTCACCTTCGACCTGGTCGACTCGCTCACGGTGCGGATCGTTCCCTCGATCTCGGCGGTCTCGGGGATGATGTTGTTCGTCGTGCCGGCACTGATGCGCCCGACCGTCACCACCGACGGGTCGAACACATCGACGCTTCGGGTGACCATGATCTGGATCGCCTGCACGATCTCGCACGCGATCGGGATCGGGTCGAGCGCCCGGAACGGCTCGCTGGCGTGCCCGCCGCGGCCGACCACATCGATGATGAACCGATCGGCCGACGCCATGATCGGCCCGCCGCGCGAGCTGACCCACCCGGTGGGCAGTGTCGACGTGATGTGCAGCGCGAACGCCCCCGTCACCGGCGACGGCGTACCGTCGGCGAGAGGCGGGACGTCGAGCAGCCCCTCGTCCAGCATGAAGCGTGCGCCGTGGTGGCCCTCCTCGCCCGGCTGGAACATGAACAGCACCCGACCAGGGATCTCGTCGCGCCGCGCCGACAGCAGTCGGGCCGCGCCGGCGAGCATCGCCACGTGCGTGTCGTGCCCGCAGGCGTGCATCGTGCCGTCGCTGCGCGAGCTGAACTCGAGCCCGGTGTCCTCGTGCAGCGGCAACGCATCCATGTCGCCGCGCAGCAGCACCGTCGGGCCCGGCGTGCCACCGGTGAGCAAGGCCGCGATGCCACTCGTCGTGTCGTGCAGGTGGACGTCGAGGGGCAACCCCTCGATCGCCTCGAGCACGATCTCCCTGGTGACGGGCAACTCGTTGCCGATCTCCGGCCGCTCGTGGAGCTGGCGTCGCAGACGGACCGTCTCGTCATGGAGGTCCTTGGCTTCTTCGCGCAGCGTGTCGACCGTCATCGGCGCATGGTAGGTCTTTTCCCACGAACGAGGAACTGGGCTGGAGAGGGGGACCGCGGTCGATCGGAACCGGGTCGAACTGGTGAATGCGTTGGGGGGTGGTCGCCGGTGGCGAGACGTACGAGCAAGCTGCGGGGCGCGAGCTGCTGCTCGAAGGATTCGGAACCTGATTCCCCTCGCCGCGATTCGCCGCCCACAGGCAGTCAGCGAACCCAACGGCAGGACGCTGAGATCCCGCCCGCAGAAGATGAAGGTAGAGGAGGACGAAACCATGATCACGCACGGCGCCAACCCCGAGCAGCTCGCCACGCTCGGCCGCACGCTCACCAACCAGATCGAGGCCATCAACCAGACGATGTCGACTGTCGACGGTGTGCTGAACGGGACCGCGTGGACAGGGCCGGCGCGCGACCGTTTCTGCGAGGACTGGAACGGCTCGTTCAAGCAGGCTCTCAACCGCCTCAACGAGGCGTTCGACGCGGCCGGTCGCAGTTGCGTGTCGCGCTCGGACGAGCTTCGACGCGTGATGGAGGTCTGACCCTCCCGCGGCCAGGGGCGGCCGGTGGCCGGTCGGCGCGCGTGCCGTACGCTGAGGTTCCGTGCAGCACCTCGAGTTCACGATCGAGCCGTTCGTGGAGGGCAATCCCGGGCGGCACGTCGTGGCCGCCGTCGAGGCCGCGTCCGAGCTCGGCGCCGACGTCGACTTCGGCCCATTCGGTTCGAGCTGCACGGTCGACGCGATGCTGATGCCCGATGTCGTCGCGGCCGTCGTTCGAGCCGCATTCTCGAACGGCGCGACGCACGTCAACCTCGACGTGAGCGCCGACCCCGGAGGCACGGAGTGAATGGCGAGCACCCGCTCGTCCGCGCCGTCCGCCCTGTCGTCGACGCCGTCGGCGCTTCGCTCGTCGCACCATCCGAACGCGAGCCGTCCGACGTCCCGCTGGTGTGGGAAGGCACGATCGTCGGGGCCGTGCGGATGCCGCCGCTGCACGGGGCTCTCGACCGCCTGATCGACGCCGTCGAGGCCGAGCTCGGCGGACCGCTGCCGACTCTTTCGCGCGAGGACAAGCAGCTCGCGGTTCGGCTGCTCGACGAACGCGGCGCGTTCATCCTGCGCCGCGCCGTCGAAGATGTGGCCGATGCGATGCGCGTCAGTCGCATCACGGTCTACAACTACCTCAACGCCATACATCGCTGATTTGGCCGTGTCGATCTGGTGGCCCGGCCGCGACCGCGGTCCGACCGATACCGTCGGTGGCGATGGGACGTGCGCGTGAATACGACGTGATCGGGTTCGACGCTGACGACACCTTGTGGCGCAGCGAGGACGCGTTCCAAGTGGCCGAGGAACGGTTCGTCGAGTTGCTCATGCCGCACACGCCGTCGGGCATCGATCTCGCGGCAGCGCTCCGCGAGACCGAGCGCGCGAACCTGTCGACATCGGGCTACGGCGTCAAGGCGTTCACGTTGTCGATGGTGCAGTGCGCGATCACCGTGTCGAGCGCCGACGTGCCGGCACATGTGATCGGTCGGCTCGTCGATCTCGGCTACGACATGCTGACCGAGCCGGTGCAGCTCCTCCCGCACGTTCCCGAGGTGCTCGCCGAGGTCGGGCGGGACCACCGGCTGCTGTTGCTCACCAAGGGCGACCTCGTGCACCAGACGCGCAAGATCACCACGTCGGGGCTCGAGCACCACTTCGAGTACGTCGAGATCCTGCTCGAGAAGGACCCGACGTCCTATCGCCGTGTATTGCGGCATGTCGGTGTCGAGCCCGGCCGGTTCTTGATGGTGGGCAACTCGGTGCGCAGCGACATCCTCCCGGTGCTCGAGATCGGTGGCAGTGCCGTCCACGTCCCATACCATCTGCTCTGGGACCACGAGCACGTCGACGACCACGGCGAGGAGTTCTCCGAGCTGGCTTCGCTGGCTGACCTCCCCGAGTGGCTGCGGCGATCCGGGTGATCACCCTTCAGAGCTTGCGGAGCTCGACGTCGTGGACGCGGTGGTCGGCCGACTTGTGGAGGATCAACGACGCGCGCTCCCTGGTGGGGAGGATGTTCTCGCGCAGGTTGACCCCGTTGATCGACGTCCAGATCGAACGCGCGGTCTCGACCGCCTGCTCGTCGGTGAGATGGGCGAAGTGCTTGAAGAAGCTCTCCGGATCCTGGAACACCGACTCGCGGAGCTTCAAGAAGCGCTCGACGTACCACTGTTCGATGTGTTCCTCAGCGGCGTCGATGAAGATCGAGAAGTCGAAGTAGTCGCTCACGAACTCCTTGCCGCCGTCGCCGACCTGCAACACGTTCAGGCCTTCGAGGATCAAGATGTCGGGCTGGCGCACCGTCACCTTGCCGCCTTCGACGATGTCGTACACGACGTGGCTGTACACGGGCGCGTCGACCTCGTCGACCCCGCTCTTCAGCTCGCGTAGGAACAGCAGCAGCCGCCGCGTGTCGTAGCTCTCCGGGAACCCCTTGCGGTGCATCAGGTCGCGCGCTTCCAACACGGCGTTCGGGTGGAGGAAGCCGTCGGTCGTCACCAGATCGACCTTCGGATGATCCGGCCACCGTGCCAGCAGCGCCTGCAAGATCCTGGCGAACGTGCTCTTGCCGACCGCGACACTGCCGGCCACACCGATGACGTACGGCACCTTCGGAGCCATCGTCCCGAGGAACGTCGCCGACACCCTGTGCAGGTCCTGCGTCGAGTTGACGTACAGGTTGAGCAGGCGGCTCAGCGGCAGGTAGACGGCCACGACCTCATCGAGGTCGATCTGCTCGTTGATGCCGCGCAGCTGCACGAGGTCGGACTCGCGCAGGGTCATCGGCGTCGCCGCTCGGAGAACCGCCCAGTCGTCACGGTCGAAACGGAGGAACCGGTCCGGCACGGCATGGGACCCTACGCTCGCGGTGTGCCGACGACGGAATCGACCGTGCGCACGCGCAAGCAGTTGGGCGCCTGGTACACCCCCGACGACCTGGTCGACCTCGTCGTCGAGCGTACGATCGACCAGACGTTCGCGGTCGAAGGCGGCTGCAACACCGCCCTCCCGGTTCGGGTGCTCGACCCGGCGTGCGGCGATGGGCGGTTCCTGTCGGCGGCCGCCCGCCGGCTCCACGCCCTCGGTCGCCGAGCGACGCTGACCGGTGTCGACGTCGACGCACGCGCCGTCGCCGCGGCCGACCTGCCCGGCGCCGAGCTCATCACCGCCGATGCCCTCTCGCTGGATTGGGGACGACGCCACTTCGACGTCGTCGTGGGCAACCCACCGTTCCTCTCCCAGATGTCCGCTTCGACGACACGCGGCGGCGCCAGCCGGCACGGAGGTGGGCCGTACGCCGATGCGGCGGCGGAGTTCCTCGCCCTCGCGATCCGGCTCGCCGAGCCAAGCGGTGGCCGTGTCGGACTGGTGCTGCCTCAGTCGATCCTCGCGTCGCGCGACGCCGGGCCCGTACGAGCCCAGGCGACGGCGTCGGCGACGATGAACTGGTCGTGGTGGTCGCCGCGCCAGATCTTCGAGGCCCAGGTTCTGGTGTGCGCCCTCGGCTTCCGGGTCGACATCGCTGCACCTGGCGGCGTGGCCGCTCGGCCGATCGGGTCAGAGGCGACGTGGTCTCAGGTCGTGACGGCGGCGCTCGGCGTACCGCAGCTCCCACCGCTGGCCACCGACGGGACGGTCGGCGATCGGGCGCGATGCAGCCTCAACTTCCGCGATGAGTACTACGGGCTGATCCCCGCCGTGTCCGACCTCGGGTCCGGCCCACCGCTGGTGACCAGCGGGCTGATCGACCCCGGACGATGCCAATGGGGTGAGCGCCCGGTGCGCTTCGCCAAACAGGAGTTCGCGGCGCCCCGCGTGGATGTCGCGCGACTCGACGCACGCATGCGCGCATGGGCCCTGCACAAGCTCGTCCCGAAGGTGCTCGTCGCCAACCAGACACGCATCGTCGAGGCCGTCGCCGACCCCGATGGCAAGTGGTTACCGGGCGTGCCCGTCAACTCGCTGGTGCCAACGGGAGACGCAACCGTGTGGGAGCTGGCCGCGGTGCTCACTTCTCCCGTCGCGTCGGCTGCAGCGTGGCACGCCGCGGCGGGGACCGGACTGTCGGCTCGCGCGATCCGCCTCGGTCCGGCCGCGCTGGCATCGCTGCCGTGGCCGGCAGGTGACATCGGCCCGGCGGCGCAGCTTCTGCGCGACGGCAACGTCGTCGGATGCGGGCGGTCCATCGCCGCCGCGTTCTCGTGCAGTGACGTGGTCCGCAGCACGACGGGGGGCGCGACCGGCGACGCGGCCCGTCACAACACCGGCGATGACCCGCTGTTCGCGTGGTGGGCGGAGTCGGTCAACGGCGCAGCGGCTGCCCGACGCGGGTCGCCATCCGCTCCAAGCCGGGCGAGCCGGCGATCATCCACAACAACACCAGTCCCACGAGCTCCGTGACGTGAACGGCCTCTGCGAGCGGTGTCCGCACCTGGTCGGTCACATCGAGCACGGCGCTCAGGAGTGTGGTCGCCACCAGCGCCACGGCGAATGGCAGCATCCCGAACGCGCGATGCGGACGCCAAGCCGCGTACGCCATGCCGAACGACAATGCCAGGCCGAACGCACCGAGGTGCCTCGCGATGTGCGTCGTGGCGCCGGCGGTGTCGCCCAGTACGAGTGGCTGCACGCTCTGCGCCGCGATCACGAGCGCGACCCACGCGAGCGCCGGCCGCAACCAGCCACCACGACCCAGCCGTGGTGGACGCGCCCGGTCGAGCACCCGGGCGGTGAGGTCCGGCAACGGCTCGACGCCGCGCAGCCGTACGGCCCGCGTGAGCGCCGAGACCCGCTCCGCGTAGCCTCGACAGAGCGGGCACTCCTCGAGGTGCTCGTCGAGGAGTCGCAGCTCGGTCGGCGGCAACTCGTCGTCGACCGCCGCCGAGATCAGTTCTCGAACCGATGTGCATTCCACGCATGTCAGGGTCGCAGCGGGTGACGACGCGGTTCCCGCCGATTGACCGGTGGCGCCCGATTTACTGTTGCCGATGGATCACCTGACCCAGCTCCTGACCGCCGCACGCGATGGCGACCGCGCGGCGCTGGAGCGATTCATCGCCGAGACGCAGCGCGATGTGTGGAAGATGTGCAGGTACCTCGGCGATCCCGACACGGCCGACGACCTCGCCCAGGAGACGTTCGAGCGCGCCATCGGATCGCTGCACCGGTACCGGGCCGACGGACCCGCCCGGCATTGGATCCTCACGATCGCCCGCCGGGTCTGCGTCGACTCGACCCGGAGGCGTCGTCGCGGACGCCGGCTCCAGCAGCGCCTTGCCGACCAGCCAACCACCCACCACGGAACGCGGTCGATGCCGAGTGAGGCCGCCGAGCTCGACGATCTGCTGACCCAGCTCGACGACGACCGGCGGGCCGCGTTCGTTGCCACCCAGGTGCTGGGGCTGCGCTACGACGAAGCCGCCGATCTGCTCGCCTGCCCGATCGGCACGATCCGTTCGCGCGTCGCTCGCGCGCGCGCCGACCTCGTCGGGTTCCTCGACGAACCCGGCACGATCGGGTCGACGGGCTGAGCGGGAACTCTTGCATCGATGCCGACGACCCCGACTGCCGTGAACGTCACCCGGGCAATGCTGCTGCTGATCGCGCTCGTCGTCGGTGTCGCGTGCGGCGGATCGACGGTTGCCGAGCTCTCCCCTGAGGCCGAGAACGGCCGTCGGATCGCCAACCTCAAAGGATGCGCGTCGTGTCATGCGGCCGACGGCAGCGGTGGTGTCGGTCCGAAGTTCGTGGGCCTGTACGGCTCGAATGTGACGCTCAGTGACGGTTCGACGATCGTCGCCGACGACGCGTACCTGCGCCGGTCGATCACCGAGCCCGCCGCCGAGCTGGTCGAGGGTTACACCCTCACGATGCCCGTCGGCAATCTGAGCGACGACGAGCTCGAGGCGGTACTGGTGTACATCCGCGAGCTGGCGTCGACGCCGTGACTGGTCGGGTCGCCGTCGCCCTCGCCGGATTCGCGCTCGGGCTGGCATCGTGCGGCGGCGGTGGGCGCGAGCTCGTCGGCTACACGCTCGAGACGGCTCCCCAGGTCGACACGGTCGCGCTTCCCGACGTGAGCCGCGGCGGTGAGCCGTTCGAGCTCCGAGCCCGCACCGGCGGACTGCTCGTCGTCTACTTCGGCTACACCAACTGCCCCGACGTGTGCCCGACGACGATGTCCGA
>DASUEW010000741.1:0-2816 GCA_036274875.1 Ilumatobacteraceae bacterium | reverse complement strand
GTCAGATGACGCGACGGGCAATCTGAAGCAGACAGAACCGAGTTCAGGCGTCGACGGGGGCGAGCATCTCGTCGGCGGCGGTCCACGGGTCGATGGTGTGGGCGACCACCGAGCCGCTCAACTCGTCCCAACGATCGCCGGTGCACACGTCACGCGCCTTCTCGCGCAAGCGCTGGGCGACGATCTCGCGGAGCTCCTCGCGGGTTCGGAACGCTCGACGCTCGGCCAACTGCCCGCTCTGGGTCGCGTGCTCGCGATGGCGGACCACCGCGTCCCACAGCTCGACGACGCCCTCGCCGGTGGTCGCCACGGCGCGCACGATCGGGGGACGCCACGCGTCATGAGGCAGATCGGACAGGTCGAGCATCTGCTCGAGATCACGGCGGGTCGCGTCGACTCCGTTGCGGTCGGCCTTGTTGATGACGAACACGTCGGCGATCTCCATCAGCCCCGCCTTGTTCGCCTGGACGCTGTCGCCCCATCCCGGGTTCACGACGACGACCGTGGTGTCGGCCTTGCCGGCGATCTCGACCTCGACCTGGCCGACCCCGACCGTCTCGACGAGGATCCACCGTCTTCCGATCGCATCGAGCAGACGCACCGCCTCCGGGGTGGCCAGCGAGAGCCCGCCGAGATGACCCCGCGTGGCCATCGAGCGGATGAACACACCGGGATCGGTGGCGTGCTCCTGCATCCGGACCCGGTCACCGAGGATCGCGCCGCCGGTGAACGGCGATGAAGGGTCGATGGCCAGCACCGCGACCTCGAGATCGAGGGAGCGCAGGTGCGTGATCACCGCACTCGTGAGCGTGCTCTTGCCGGCCCCCGGCGCTCCGGTCATCCCGACGGTGTAGGCCTCACCGCTGTGGGCGTGGGCGATGCGGCCGACCTCCCGAGCCGCCTGTCCGCCTCGCTCGATGAACGACAACAGCCGTGCGGTCGACGCGCGGTCACCGCCGACTGCGGCCTCGAACAGCGCGGCAGGTGCTTGATCGCGACGGCTCACACTCGTCCCGCGGGCCAGTCAGACCGGGGCCTCGGCGACGTTGACCACCTCGGTCACGCCGTCGACCCGGTCGCGCATGATTCGTTCGATGCCGGCCTTCAACGTCTGCGTCGACGCCGGACACGTACCGCACGCCCCGACCAGCATCACGGTGACGACACCGGTGCCCTCGTCGACGTCGTGCAGCACGATGTCGCCGCCGTCGGCCTGTAGTGCCGGGCGGATGACTTCGATCGTTGCTTCGACTTGCTCACGCATCTCGACCCATTCAACCAGCGATTGCCGTACGATCTTCCCGCATGGCCACCAGTTCCATCCGGTTGGCCCAGGTGCTGGCCCACGAGGGCGGATGGGACGAGATGCTGCTCGTCGCCGGGCCGATCGTCGTGATCATCGCCCTGCTCGCGCTCGCCAAGCGCCGGGTCGACGGCGCCGCGGCCGACGCGACGTCGGCTGCGGCGGACGCCACGTCGGCTGCCGCCGGCCAGGACGAGCCCGGCCGGGTCCACGACGCCAACTGACCGTTCCTCATCGACGCCTGATCGAGGAACACGGTCACGACGCCGGCGCGTTCAGCGGGATGCGTTCGATGTCGGCACCGACGCTACGTAGCCGGCCGACGAGATCGTCGTAGCCGCGGTCGATGTGGTGCACGCCGGCGATGGCGGTGGTGCCCTCGGCGGCCAGCCCCGCCACGACCATCGCCGCGCCCGCCCGGATGTCGTGGGCGCGCACGGGCGCGCCCGACAGCCGAGGGACACCGCGAACGACGGCGTGATGGCCGCTCGTGCGGATGTCGGCCCCGAGACGCTGCAGCTCCTCGACGTACCGGAACCGACCCGGGTAGAGGTTCTCGGTCACGATCCCGACCCCGTCGGCGATGCTCAACATGGTGATGATCAACGGCTTGTAGTCGGTGGCGATCCCGGGATACGGAAGCGTGGCGACGTCGATCGAGCGCAGGCGTTCGGGCGCGACGACCACCAGGCCGGCGTCGGACGATTCGATCGCAACACCCATCTCGCGAAAACGCGTGAGCAGCATCTCCATGTGCGCCGGGCGGGCGCCGCGCACCACGATCGCGCCCCCGGCCACGGCCACCGCGGCGAGATAGGTGGCGGCCTGGATCCGGTCGGGCACCGTCGTGTGCGAGACGGGTCGGAGCGAGCCGCGGTCCACACCGGTCACCGTCAGCGATGCCGTGCCGATGCCATCGATGCGGGCCCCCATCGCGACGAGGAAGTCGCAGAGGTCGATGATCTCGGGCTCACGCGCTGCGTTGTGGATCGTCGTTGCCCCCTGGGCGTACACCGCCGCCATCAACAGGTTCTCGGTCGCACCGACACTCGGGAAGTCGAACGTGATCTCGGCGCCGTGCAGCCGATCGGCGAACGCCTCGAGGTAGCCGTGGCTGAACTTGAACGTGGCGCCCATCGCCTCGAGCCCGGCCACGTGCATGTCGATCGGCCGGGCACCGAAGTCGTCACCACCGGGCAACGAGAGGCGCACGTGCCCGCATCGCGTGAGCAGCGGCCCGAGCACGTTGATCGAGGCGCGGATCCGCTCGACCAGCTCGTACGGCGCGACGGGCGTGAGATCGCCATGGTTGGTGAGGACGAGCCGACCGCGCTCGGGCGCGACGATCGACAGACCGATCGCGCCAAGAAGCTCCGCCATGATCGACACGTCGACGATGTCTGGGACGTTGGCCAGCTCGAACACTCCATCGGTCAGCAGCGTGGCCGCCATCAGCTTCAGCACCGAGTTCTTGGCACCCGGCACGACCACCTGGCCCGCCAGTGGACCGGCG
>DASUEW010000740.1:0-2000 GCA_036274875.1 Ilumatobacteraceae bacterium | reverse complement strand
CAACGGACTGATGTTCCCCGATATGTACCCCGGTGGCGACGGGCTCATGACACTCACCCGCGAGTACGTGCGTGGAATCGGCCATCTCGGCGGCACCGTGCTCGGGAGCACCAACCGCGGGAATCCGTCTGAGTACCCGGTGTAGCAACCCGACGGTACGTGGACGACCATCGATCGCACCGAGGAGCTCGTCGGTCTGTTCCATGAGGCCGGGATCGACGCCCTGATCACGATCGGGGGTGACGGCTCGCTCACGCTCGCGCGGCGGCTCTCGGACGCCGGACTCCGGGTGATCGGCGTGCCCAAATCGATCGACAACGACTTGGCGATGACCGACACCACGTTCGGGTTCGACACCGCCGTCGGGGTCGCGACCGAGTGCATCGATCGGCTGTTCACGACGGCCACATCGCACAGCCGTGTGTTCGTCGTCGAAGTGATGGGACGCTACGCCGGCTGGATCGCGCTCAACTCGGGGACGGCCGCCGGCGCGCACGCGATCTTGATCCCTGAGATCCCGTTCAAGCTCGAGCCGGTCGCGGCGATGATCGCCCGCCGGGAAGAACGCGGTGCCCGATTCGCGATCGTCGTCGTGGCCGAGGGCGCACGACCGCTCGATGGCCAAGTGTCCGTGATCGGCAAGTCGGTCGGCCAGCAGGAGCGCCTCGGCGGGATGGGCCTCGTTGTCGCCACCGAGCTCGAGCGACTCACCGGCAAGGAGGCCCGTACCGTCGTGCTCGGTCACCTGCTGCGCGGTGGTACGCCGACATCGCTCGACCGCCTGCTCGGCATCCGCTTCGGTGCGGCCGCCGTGCGCGGGCTCGAGATGGGTCACCGCGGCGTGATGGTGGCCCTCGTACCTCCCAGCGTGCAGTACGTGCCGCTGGTGTCGGCCGTGGCCAGGATGCACTCGGTTCCGCTCGACTGCGACACGATCATCTCCGGGCGCGACCTCGGCATCAGCTTCGGCGACTGACACTGCCGGCGAGCACCATGTTGATGGTCCGGGGGAACAGCTTGTTCGACGGCACGCGCGTCGTCGAGGTCGCGACCGTGACGATCGACGGTGGGAAGATCGTGGCCGTCGGACAAGATCGCCCACCGCCGGGTGCGGAGGTGATCGAACTGGGTGCCGCCGCGCTCATGCCCGGGCTCGTCGACTGTCATCAGCACTTGTGCTTCGAGACACTGGGAGAAGATGCTGCCGACGCTGATCCCGCCGCCTTGGCCGACCGGGCTCGACGCTCCGCACGACGAGCCCTGGCGGCCGGAGTCACCACGATCCGCGATCTCGGCGACAAGGGCTATGCCAGCCTGCCGCTGCGGCACGAACACGGCCTCCCCACGTTGCTGTGCGCAGGTCCGCCGATCACGGTGCCCCAGGGTCACTGTTGGTACCTCGACGGCGAGGTCGACCCGAGCGACGGTGAGTCAGGCCTCCGGGCTGCCGTGCGGGAGCGGTTCGAACGCGGCTGCGACGTGGTCAAGATCATGATGACCGGTGGATTCCTCACACCGACCAACCCGATGTGGATGTCGCAGTTCTCGCTGGACGACCTGCGAATCGTTGTCGACGAGGCTCATCGGCACCGGCTTCCGGTGGCGGCGCACTGCCATGGCATCGATGGCATCGAGCGGGCCCTTCGGGCGAGGGTCGACAGCATCGAGCACTGCACGTTCTTGGACGAGAACCTCGACGTCAACGCGACGGTGGAGTTGCTCGGGCTGATCGCCGAATCGAGCATTCCTGTATCGCTCACCATCGGGCGGTTGCCGTCGTACCCGGTTCCGGCGCTGGTCGAGAAGAACCTCGAGCGGACTCGATCGACGCGCCGTCGACTACACGAGCTCGGAGCTGTCCTGGTACCCGGTACCGACGCAGGAATCGGAGACGCGAAGCCGCACGACGTCCTGCCGTACGCACTGGCCGACCTCGTCGCGTTCGGCCTCACACCCGCTCAAGGCCTACGGGCGATGACCCGAGAAGCAGCGGGCGCGTG
>DASUEW010000739.1:0-2893 GCA_036274875.1 Ilumatobacteraceae bacterium | reverse complement strand
GATCTGACCGAAACCGCAGGCACGGTCGACGGCGACGGGGTCGAGATCGACGAGCACGCCAACGGTGACATGACCGCTGACGGCGACACCGCAACCGACGTCGAGGTCGACGATCCGTGGACGCGTCCCGGGTCGTGGTACGTCGTGCACACGCAGTCCGGTTACGAGAAGAAGGTCACTGCCAACCTGCACGCTCGGATCCAGAGCATGAACATGGAGGACAAGATCTTCGAGGTCGTGATCCCGATGGAGGAGGTCGTCGAGTTCAAGAACGGCCGCCGCCAGACGGTGCAGCGCAAGGTGTTCCCCGGCTACTTGCTCGTGCGCTGTGTGATGGACGACGAGTCGTGGTACTGCGTGCGCAACACCCCCGGCGTCACCGGGTTCGTCGGCCAGAGCCGCCAGGGCCAGAAGCCGACACCACTGTCGCGCGGCGAGGTGAGCACGTTCCTCGCCGCCAAGGGTGACGGCGCCGAGCCGTCGGCGCGGCCCAAGCCGAAGCTCGACTTCGACGTCGGCGAGAGCGTGCGGGTCCGCGAGGGCCCGTTCGCCGACTTCTCCGGCGAGATCGCCGAGATCAACGCCGATCACCTCAAGCTCAAGGTCCTCGTCAACATCTTCGGGCGCGAGACGCTCGTCGAGATGGACTTCAGCCAGGTCGCCAAGCTCTGACGAGCCGGCTGCACCGCTGATCACAGGAAAAGGAACGTCATGGCAAAGAAGAAACTCGCGGCGATCGTGAAGATCCAGATCCCGGCTGGCAAGGCCAGCCCCGCACCACCGGTCGGCACCGCGCTCGGCCCCCACGGGGTCGCGATCATGGACTTCGTCAAGCAGTACAACGCGGCCACCGAGTCGCAGACCGGCACGATCATCCCCGTCGAGATCAGGGTGTACGAGGACCGTTCGTTCGATTTCGTGCTCAAGACCCCGCCGACGCCGGTGCTCATCCGCCAGAAAGCCGGCATCGAGAAGGCGGCCTCCATCCCTGGCAAGGAGGTCGCGGGGTCGATCACCGAGGCCGATGTGGCCGAGATCGCGACGATCAAGATGCCCGACCTCAACGCCTACGACCTCGAAGCCGCCAAGCTCCAAGTGCGCGGCACGGCACGGTCGATGGGCATCAAGGTCGTCTGAGAAGTAGCAGCAGTCCAACCACCAAAGCGTGCACCGAGATCACCTCGCTCGGGCCGCTCACCACCGAGGGAGACATCACATGTCAGGCAAGAAGTTCGACGATGCGGCGAAGAAGTTCGACCGCGACGAGTTCTACCCACCGCCCCAGGCGCTGGGGCTCGTGAAGACGATGGCTTCGGCCAAGTTCGACGAGAACGTCGACGTCGCCGTGCGGCTCGGTGTCGACCCCCGCAAGGCCGACCAAATGGTCCGCGGCACGGTGGCGCTCCCGTCGGGCACCGGCAAGGACGTCAGGGTCGCGGTGTTCGCGACCGGGCCTGCCGCCCAGGAGGCTCGCGATGCCGGGGCCGACATCGTCGGCGCCGACGACCTCGCCGCTCAGGTCGAAGCCGGCAAGTTCGACTTCGACCTGGCGATCGCGACGCCCGACATGATGCCCTTGGTCGGCAAGCTCGGTCGGATCCTGGGTCCGCGTGGCCTGATGCCGAATCCGAAGACCGGCACGGTCACCACCGACGTCGGCCGGGCGGTCGGCGAGTTCAAGGGTGGCAAGGTCGAGTACCGCACCGACCGCTACGGCAACGTGCACGTGCAGCTCGGCAAGGTCAGCTTCGAGCCGGCCCAGCTCGAAGCCAACTTCTATGCCGTGGTCGACGAGTTGCAGCGCGCTAGGCCGGCGTCCGCCAAGGGCCGCTACATGAAGAAGATCACCGTGTCGTCGACGATGGGACCCGGCGTCCACGTCGACCCGACGCGCCTGCGTCCCGAGCCTGCTTGATCTTTCCGGGGCGTGAAAGCTCAGCGCGGCCGCTAGCGTGGCCCGCCGTACATACCGGTTGCTCGCCGAAGACCGCTGGTCCCTCCCATAACGGGGAGGGTGAATGGAAGTTCCGCCAGCCGAGGTGCATGCCCCTGGGATGTCGGCTCGATCGAGCCGGCCGCTCCTCGTGGTGTTCGCCAGCCCGATTCCGATCGGGGCGAGCCACGAGTGGAAGCGAGAGGAGGTGTGCATCGAATGACTGAAACTGTGACCGAATCCGCGACCGACGCTGTGACGGAGACGGGCAGGGCACCGCGGCCCGAAAAGGTCGCCATCGTCGACGAGATCGCATCGAAGCTGGCAGCCTCCGAGGCGGTGTTCGTGTCGGAGTACCGCGGTCTGACCGTGGGCCATCTGGCCAACCTGCGCGGCGCGCTGCGCCCGAGCGATGCCGAGCACAAGGTGTACAAGAACACCTTGGCGCGGCTTGCCGTCCGCACCGCGGGTGCCGACGGGCTCGAGGAGCTCCTCGTCGGACCGACGGCGATCACGTTCGTGCGGGGCGACATCGCCGCTGCCGCCAAGGCGCTGCGCGACACGTCGCGGACGAACCCGCTGCTCGTCCTCAAGGGCGGCGCACTCGGCGCCAAACTGCTCACGGCCGACGACATCAGGTCCCTCGCCGACCTGCCGTCGCGCGACGAGTTGCTGGCGCAGATCGCCGGAGCGTTCCAGGCACCGCTCGTCAAGCTCGCCAGCCTGCTCCAGGCGCTGCCGCGCAACTTCGCCTACGGCCTGGCGGCCCTGATCGACCAACGCGGTGGCGTGCCGGCGGAGGACGAGGCGGTGTCGTCGTCGGAGTCCGAGCCGGTCGAGGCGGTGTCGCCGTCTGAGCCCGAGCCGGTCGAGGCGGTGTCGTCGTCGGAGTCCGAGCCGGTCGAGGCGGTGTCGCCGTCGGAGCCCGAGCCGGTCGAGGCGGTGTCGTCGTCGGAGTCC
>DASUEW010000738.1:0-2297 GCA_036274875.1 Ilumatobacteraceae bacterium | reverse complement strand
CGCCGTCCGCGTCCGTACTCGATCCCTACTCAAACCCGCGCGCGCCGGGTCTGACATTCCGCACGGCCGGGTACGGCGCCCACAGGGTGGTTACGACTTCCCCCTGACGCCTTTCGACCACGTCGGGAACCATCATGGAAGCCACCACGTTCACCGTCCCAGCCCACGCCACCATCCGACCCTGGATCGATCCGGTCGTCGACGAGCACGGCCACGACCCGCGATCGAGTTACGTCGAGCAGTTCTGGCTCGGCGTCATCGGACCGACCGCGACGTGGATCATGCGACGTCTGGCCGCCGGGTTCGACGCCGAACCGTCGGGTTTCACGATCGACCTCGACCACACCGCGAGCGCGATGGGCCTCAGCTACACCAAGGGTGTGAACTCACCGTTCGGCAAGGCGTTGCAGCGGTGCGTGATGTTCGGCCTCGCCCATCCGCTGTCCGACGGGCTGGCCGTGCGGCGGCGGTTCCCACCCATCGCCCTGCGCCACCTGCGCAGGTTGCCCGACGACATCCAGGCCGCCCATGCCGACTGGGGCCGCAACACCGTGCGCCTCGAGGCTCGCGATCTCGAGCGCCACCTGATCGATGCCGGCGTCCCGGCCCACACCGCGATCTACGCCAGCGAACTGGCCCTCCGGGCCTCCTAGCCCACCTCGCCCATCCGTTCTGGGCTGCTCCGGGCGTCAGGTGCCGAAAATTGCTGCAGCCCAGATGGAATTCGGGGCCTGTGGAGCGGCTCAGGCGACCGGTGGCTCGAAGTGGGTGACGAGGTCGATCAGGAGGCGGGTGCCGAAGCCGGTGGCGCCCTTCGAGAGCCACCCTTCGTCACTGTCGACCTTCATCGGGCCGGCGATGTCGAGGTGCGCCCACGGCACGTCACCCGCGAACTCCGACAGGAACACCGAGGCCGTGATCGTGCCGCCGTACGGCCCGCCGATGTTCTTCATGTCGGCCGTCACCGAGTCGAGCAGCTTGCGGTACGGCTTGATCGCCAGCGGTAACTGCCAAACGGGCTCGTCGGCCCGCTCCGCGCTCGCCTTCACCTGGTCGACGAGCGGTTGGCTGGTGCCGAGCACGCCCGCGATCGAGGTGCCGAGCGCCACCAGGCAGGCGCCGGTGAGGGTGGCGATGTCGACGATCGCGTCCGGCGCGTCCTCGACCGCCAGCGACAGCCCGTCGGCGAGGATCAGGCGGCCTTCGGCGTCGGTGTTGTGGACCTCGACCGTCTTGCCGTTGCGCATCGTCAGCACGTCGCCGAGCTTCATCGCGCTGCCCGACGGCATGTTGTCGGTGCACATCAGGTAGCCGGTGACCTTCGTCCGGCAGCGCAGCGCCTTCAGCGTCGACATCGCCGCCAGCACCGCGGCGGCGCCCGACATGTCCATCTTCATCACCGCGTGCATCGCGTCGCTCTGCTTCAGGCTGATGCCGCCGGAGTCGTACATCACACCCTTGCCGACGAGCGCCACATGGCCGGTCGGGTTGCGCGGCGTGTAGGTGAGCCGGACGACTCGAGGGGGTTCGGCGCTCGCCTTGTTGACCGAGAGGATGCCGCCGCACCCCATGACCGTGAGCCGGTCCTTGTCGAAGACCTCGACGTCGAGTCCCGACTCCGCCGCCAGCTCGACGGCTCTGTCGGCCATGTTGCGGGCCGTGAGGTGACCAGGCGGAGTGTTCGCCAGCTCGCGCGCGACGCGCGCCGCTGAGGCGGCGGTCACGCCGCGGGTGGCGCCTCGACCGACGGCACCGGCGCGCTTGTCGGACGCGACGAGGGTCAGCGTGCGCAACGTGCTCGCGATCGACGTGTCGTTCTTCAGGCCCACATAGCGGTACGACGCGAGCAGCACGCCCTCGGCCACCGCCTGGCCCGCGGACGCGGCGTCGACGCCGTCGACATCTCCGAGGTTCGTGGCGAGGTGAGCCCGCTTGCCCGCCGCCCGGGTGAACGCCGCGGCGGCGTCGCGGAGCGCATTGGCGTCAAGCTCGTCGGACGGTCCGATCCCGACGGCCACCAGCGTCGGGCCATCGGCGCGCGGCACGATGAGCGTCTGCCCCACCGTCGCGGTGAAGCCGTGGTCCGACAGCGCGGCGCGACCGAGCCCGAGCTGGCGGGGCACCGCGCCCTGCGACGCGACGGCGAGGCCCACGACGTCGGCGGTGCGGGGGAAGGTGCGGGCAACGCCGACTTCGACGGCTGGTTCGCTCATGGCGGCCAAGTCTGGCGTGTCGCGGGCCCGATCGCGCCGCCAGGGTCCTCGCCGTCGAGGGCCGGCCGCGACCAACGGTGAGCC
>DASUEW010000737.1:0-7440 GCA_036274875.1 Ilumatobacteraceae bacterium | reverse complement strand
TTCGTTCATGGTCCCATCTCGTGCTGCTCACGCCGCCGTTCACGGCGGAGCCCGTGACGCTAGCTTCTTGATCAATGGGACGCGTGACGAGAGCTGCCGCAGCACTCATCCTCGTCATCCTCGCCGGCGCGTGTTCCTCGTCATCGGACGATGGCAGTTCGGCGAGCACGGCGTCGTCCGCGACGCCATCGCCCGACACCACGGTGGCGGACACGACGCCAGACACCACGCCAGACCCGACGCCAGACACCACGACCGAACCCGCCACGAGCGACGCACCGACGACGGAAGCGCCGCCGACCGACACCGCAGCGCCGACCCTGCCCGTCACGGATCCACCGTCCAGCTATCCCGCGCAGTCGCCGGACGTGCCATACCCAACGTTGGAGTGGCCGATCGGTGAACTGCCGGACGGTGTCGACATGGCTGCGCTCGACGCGGCCGTTGCCACCGCGTTCGGCGCCGACGACGCCGACGCCCGTGTCCGGTCGCTGCTCGTCGTGAAGCGCGGTGAGATCGTCTACGAGCGCTACCACCCTCTCGACTCGGCCGATGAGGCGACATCGTCGTTCTCGGTGGCCAAGAGCTTCACGTCGGCGATCGTCGGGATGCTGATCGGTGACGGCCGGCTCGAGCTGGAGGCCCCGGCGCCCGTCGAGGAATGGCAGGCGGAGGGCGACCCCCGCCGCGAGATCACGCTCGAGGATCTGTTGCGGATGAGCAGTGGCCTCGAGTGGGAGGAGGTCTACACCCCCGGGTCGATCGTGTTGGAGATGCTCCAAGCACCCCACGCAGCCGAGATCCCGATCTCGCAGGAGCTCGCCGTGGAGCCCGGCACGGAATGGGAGTACTCGACCGGCACCACCGCGATCATCGCCGAGATCGCGGCCGACGAGCTGGGTGGCGGAGACGCGCTCGACACCTATGTTCACGAGCGGCTGCTCGATCCACTCGGGATGACCTCGACGATGCTCTTCGAGGACTCGACGGGTACGTGGCTCGGTGGGCTCGGTGCCGACTCCACGCCTCGCGACTTCGCCAAGTTCGGCTTGTTGTTCCTGCGTGATGGCGTGTGGGACGGCGAGCGGATCCTTCCGGAGGGATGGGTCGACGCGTCCCGCTCACCGAGCTCGACCAACAGCTCGTATGGCCTTCAGTGGTGGATCGACGAACAGGCGGGGACATTCGCGGCGCTCGGACTGTTCGGCCAACAGATCATCGTGTCACCCGAGCTCGACCTCGTGATCGTGACGACGTCGACCGCTGGTGGCGATCCGTACACGCTCACCAACACCGTGCGCGAGCTGTTCGCGTCGGCCGTTTGAGCACGAGCGGCCCTCACCCTCGGGTCGCCCACACGCCGTACAACGGATCTCCCGGCGTGCCGGGCGGCGTGCACAGCGCCACGACCGGGTCGGACCAGCCGCCGGAGCGCCGGAAGTACTCGGCGACGATCGCGCCATGGCCACGATCGTCGGACGCCAGCCAGCCGTGGATGGCCTTCGTCGGGAAGCATCTGTTCGAGAACGTGCACACGAACGGGCCGCCGTCGACCAGCACTCGCCGGACCTCGCGGAACACCTCGATCGGCCGCGTGAGGTAGTCGATCGACACGCAGCACGTCACGGCGTCGAAGCGACTGTCGGCGAACGGGAGCCGCGGGTCGGCATTCAGGTCGTGGACGAGTCGGCTCGTCGCGGCATCGTTGGCGGCCAACTCGCGATCGTTCATTCCGAGGACTGACAACTCGGTCGGCGGTGTACGGAAGTGCGATATCCACGAGGCCATGAGATCGAGCACCCGTCCCGACAGTCCGAGGTGTTCGTACAGTGCCCCGACCGCCGCCACCGCACGCTCGTCGATGTGCGTCACGAACCGGTCTGATGCGTAGAAACTGTCGTCGGCCGACTCGTCCGTCCGCCGGAAGAACCCGGGCGGGAAGCCATGGTCGTCGGACGACGCGGTCACCGCCGAATTGTCGCGTGACCGCCTGCGCGTCAGTCGTCGCGATGGCCGTCGATGATGCGACCCCGCCATCTCATGAAGTTTCGGCGCCGTAGCGGCGCCGAAACTTCACGAGATCAGATCAGCTCCAGGGGCTCTGCGGTCGTACCTGCGCGACACCGTCGACTTCGAGGTCGACGCGTTCGTTGAAGAAGCAGAGGTGTTGCTCGATCTTGGGGATCTCGGGGATCGGCGACGGGTAGTACCACACCACGTCCTCGTGGACCGTCCCGCCGATCCGGACCGAGTGGTACTCGGCGATCCCCTTGTACGGGCAGCGCGTCGTGGTCGCCGACGGCAGGAGCACGTCGGCGCGCACGTCGAGGCGAGGCAGGTAGTAGCGCGTCGGCAGGCTCGTCTCGAACAGCAGCAAGGGGCGGTGCGAGTCGGCGACCACCTCGCCGTCGATGCGCACGACGACGTGTCGCGACGAGCGCAACACGTCGACCCGCTTGTAGGGATCGCGGGCGTGCACGAAGACCTCGTCGTCCTCCTCGAACCAGGCGTCGACGCGGTTCCAGTAGAACGACACGTACGCCGTGATGTCGGGGCAGCCGTCGATCACCTCGGGGTACGCCCACACTGCGTCGGGGCTCTCGCGGCCGCCGGCGACGATCGTCCAGTACCGGGCGTCGCCCTTGCGTGGGCAGTGGCTCGTGTGATCCGACTCGCGCAGCAGATCGGTACGCACATCGGCGAGCGGGAAGTAGTACCTCGGGAGGTGGCCGGTCTCGAACAGGTACAACGCGTCGGTCGTGTCGGCGACGACCTCGCCGCCGAACATGACGCGCAGCCGTCGCGGACACGGTTCGATGCGCACGGGTGCGACCGACGTGGCAGCGGCCTGGACATCGGGGATTGCGGTCATCCGAGCAAGCTAGCGACCGTCTCCACAGCTCTCTCGAAACGCTTGACGAGAGTTAATATGTTTAGTAGATAAACAAATGTGGATCGACCGACCGATGCGCCGCGGGCAGCTCGGCGGCTGGCGACGGCGTCGAAGCAGGGACCGGAAGACGCCAGGCGTGCCAACCGCAGCCTGCTGCTACGTGCGCTCCACCACGGTGGTCCGACCTCACGCGCCGACCTCGCCAAGCTCACCGGCCTCACGCCCGCCAGTGTCTCGTCGGTCGTGCGCGACCTGCTCGACCAGGAGCTCGTCGAGGAGCTCGGAACGCGCACCGACGGTGGCGTGGGGAAGCCGGCGACCCTGGTGGGGATCCGCCCCGACAGCAGGTACGTGATGTGCCTCGATCTGTCGGAGCCCGAGCAGTTCGTCGCCGCCCTCGTCGACCTGACCGGCAAGGTGGTCGTGCGGCGGAGCTACGCCCGCGCCGAGAGGACCGGACGCCGCGCCGAGACCCTCGTCAAGCGCATCTGCGACGAGCTGGTAGCCGACGCCGACCGTCCTTTGCTCGGGATCGGCGTCGCGAGCCCCGGCATCGTCGATGACCAGGGCACCGTGACGACCGCCGCCCACCTCGGCTGGACCGACCTCGACCTCGGGGCGCGCCTCAGCGCGGGCGTGTCTGTCCCCGTGCACGTCGTGAACGACGCCAACGCCGCCGCCTTGGCCGAGCTCGTCTTCGGCGCGGGCGAGGCGCAGAACCTGATCCTGGTTCGCGTCGACGAGGGTGTCGGCGCCGGCCTGGTGCTCGGCGGTGCGCTGTTCACCGGCAACCGCTCGGCGGCCGGCGAGATCGGCCACGTCGTGATCGACGAGCACGGCGAGCCGTGCGCCTGCGGCAAGCGTGGGTGCCTCGAGACCGTCGTCTCAGAACCGTTGCTCGGCAAGCGCCTGGGCGCCGACGGCGCCGACGAGGCCGATGTGCTCGGCCACGCGGGGAGCCGCCTCGGGGTCGCCCTCGCCACCGTGCTCGGTGCGCTCGACATCAGCGACGTCGTGCTGTCCGGTCCGGCGTCGGTGACCAGCGAGACCTTCCGCAACGCGACGCGCGACGAGATCGCGGCGCGAACCATGCCCAACATCGCCGATCGGCTCCTCGTCCGCCCGAGCACGTTCGGGTTCGACGACGTGTTGATCGGAGCAGCCGCGCTCGTGCTCGATCGTGAGCTCGGCATCCATTGATCTGACCCCTACGGGGAGGGGGTCGTTCCGCTCGGACCCAGAGCGGTTCCATCACACCCCGGCCGTGAGGCACTCGTTCGAACAGGGAGGACGACCGTGAACAGGACCAGGACCACGAGATGGATCGCCGCCATCGCCGCCGCGGGCATGCTCATCGCCGCGTGCGGAGACGACGACGAAGAGAGCAGCACCGCAACTGACGCGCCGGAGGCGACAGACGCGACGGACGCGCCGGCGGCCACGGACGCCGTGACCGACACCACCGCCGCGGACACGGGCGGGGGCGGCGATTCGATCCGGCTGTGGCTCAACGGCGGCGACACGCCCGACGCGCTGGTCGAGTACGCGATCGCCGAGTTCAACAAGATCCACCCCGACGTCGAGGTCCAGTTCGAGCGCCAGGAGTGGACCGGGATCGTCGAGAAGCTGACCACCGCACTGTCTGGCAGCGACAGCCCCGACATCGTCGAGTTCGGCAACACGCAGGCCCAGACGTTCGAAGCCGCCGGCGCGGTCGTCGACCTGACCGACAAGCGCGATGCGCTCGGGGGCGACGACTTGCTGCAGAGCCTGCTCGAGGCCGGAACGTACGACGGCAAGCTGTACGCGGTGCCGTACTACGCCGGGGCTCGCATCGTGCTGTACCGCAAGGACTTGTTCGAAGCAGCCGGGATCGAGGTTCCGACGACGCTCGACGAGTTCCTCGCTGCCGGTGTGGCGCTCAAGGAGGCCAACGCCGACGTCCCGAACTTCTCGGGAATCTACCTCCCGGGTCGCAACTGGTACGCCGTGTTGTCATTCATCTGGGAGAACGGTGGCGACATCGCCAGCAAGGATGGCGACGAGTGGGTCGGTGAGCTCGACTCCGCCGGCTCGATCGCCGGCCTGGAGTTCTTCAAGGAGTTGTTCGACACGGCCAACTCGGCTCCGGCCGATGGCGACGACGCCAACGACTACATCGCCTTCTGCAACGGTGAGGTCGGCATGATGCCGGCACCGGGCTGGAAGCCGGGCCAGATCATCAACCCCGACGACGGCTGCCCCGACATGGAGGAGAACATCGGCGTGTTCGCGCTCCCCGGAGCCACCGCCGGCACCACGGCACCCGTCTTCCTCGGTGGATCGAACCTGGCGATCCCGGTCAACAGCGAGAAGCAGGAGCTCGCCTACGACCTGCTCACGATCCTCGTGTCGCCCGGATATCAGGAACAGTTCGCCGCCAGCGGCACCATCCCGGCGCTCAAGTCCGAGCTCGCCCAGGTCGCCGGCAGCGACGCGGCCGTCGCCCAGGCGCAGGCCGCCGAGAACAGCCGCTTCGTGCCGACGAGCGACAAGTGGGCCGGTGTCGAGGCGGCGAACATCCTGCCCGACATGCTCACCGAGATCGCCCAGGGCGGCGACATCGCGGCCGCCGCGGCCGCGGCCGACTCGGCGATCGAAGAGATGCTCAACGGCTGAGACACGCTCCACGCCACGACGTAGGACAGCATCGATGACTGTGACGACGACCACCGAGCCCGGCGCGCCCCCACGGGTGCCCGTCGTCCCCGTCCCCGCCACCGCTGAGCGCCGGCCACCCCGGCCGCGGCGGAGGCGGTCGGTGCTGCCCTACGTCCTGATCGCCCCCACGGTGATCGTCCTCACCGTCGTCCTCGGCTACCCCGTAGTGCGCCTGATCGTGCAGTCGGGGCAGGAGTACGGCATGGCGCAGGTGTTCGGCACACCGGCACGCTGGATCGGCTTCGACAACTTCCGCCACCTGTTCGAGGACCGGTACTTCTGGACGGTCCTGCGGCGCACGACCGTGTTCTGCTTCGTCAACGTGGTCCTGACGATGTCGCTCGGCGTGCTCGTCGCCCTGCTGCTCAACAGCCTCGGATCGAAGATGCGTTTGCTGGTCTCGACGTCGCTGATCCTCGCCTGGGCGATGCCGGCGCTCACGGCGACGGTCGTGTGGCAGTGGATCTTCGACTCCGAGTACGGCCTCGCCAACTGGGTGTTCGACCGTCAGGGCGAGTCGTGGCTCGCCGACCCGATGAGCTTCTTCGGGGTGGCGACGATCATCGTCGTCTGGATGGGGATCCCGTTCATCGCCTTCACGGTGTACGCCGGGCTGTCGCAGGTCCCCGCCGACCTGCTCGAGGCCGCCAGTCTCGACGGCGCCGGCGCGGTGGCACGGTTCCGCTACATCGTCGTTCCGATGCTCAAGCCGATCCTGATGATCCTCACCGCGCTGTCGACGCTGTGGGACTTCCGGGTGTTCACCCAGATCTACGTGCTGCAGCAAGCGGGCGGCATCTCACGCGACACCAACCTCCTCGGCGTCTACACGTACCAGTTGTCGATCGGGCAGAGCGACTACGGCGCCGGAGCGGCGGCCGCGCTCTTGATGATCGTTCTGATGTGCATCCTCACCCTCGGCTACCTGCGATCGATGTTCAAGCAGGACCACATCTGATGAAGCCGCGCCGGATCGTCCTCAACCTCACCGGGTTGCTCGTCGCCGCGATCGCGCTGTTCCCGGTGTACTGGATGGTGTTGACGTCGTTCCGTCGCGGCATCGACATCCAGAGCCCTGACCCATCGTTCATCCCGTTCCCGGGGACGCTCAACAACTACCGCAAGGTGTTCGAGCGCGACTTCTTCTGGACGGCAACGAAGAACAGCTTGATCGTGACCAGCCTCACCGTGTCGGTCGCCCTGATCGTCGCCTTTCTCGCCGCCGTCGCGATCTCACGATTCCGCTTCCGCGGCCGTACCGCGCTGCTCGTTACGGTGCTGGTGGTGCAGATGGTGCCCGCCGAGGCGCTGATCGTGTCGATGTTCCGGGTCCTCGACGGATGGCAGCTGATCAACACCGTGATCGGGCTGTCGCTCACCTACCTCGTGTTCGTCCTTCCGTTCACGATCTGGACACTGCGCGGGTTCGTCGAAGGCGTGCCGTTCGAGCTCGAGGAGGCGGCCATGGTCGACGGCGCCAGCCGGATCGGGGCGTTCCGGCGCGTCACGCTGCCGTTGGTCGCACCAGGGTTGGTGGCGACCGGAGTGTTCGCGCTCATCCAGGCGTGGAACGAGTTCATCTTCGCCCTCGTGATCATGCAACGCCCGGGTTCCAAGACACTTCCGGTGTGGTTGCAGGAGTTCAACGAAGGGGCGCGCGGCACCGACTGGGGTGGTGTGATGGCGGGCTCGACCGTGATGGCGATCCCCGTGATCGTGTTCTTCCTGATCGTCCAACGCAGGGTGACGGCGGGGCTCGCCGCTGGGGCGGTGAAGGGTTGATGGGCGTGCCGACCCAGGCGGTTGCGTTGCCGGGCGACGTCCCCGGTGAGGTGCCGGGCGACGCT
>DASUEW010000736.1:0-7629 GCA_036274875.1 Ilumatobacteraceae bacterium | reverse complement strand
CTCGCGGATCGCGGTGGGGTCCGGCACCTCATCGCTGTCCGGCCCGTCCGTGCCCGCGCCGGCGGAACGGATCAGGGTGCAGATCGCCGCCGGGAGCTCGCTCGTAGTGAGACCCTCGATGTCGTACGAGCTCACGACGCGCCACCCGAAGCGGTCGAGGTAGTCGTCGAGCGCCTCCGACGCCGCGGGCACGGCGCGGACCTGGTCGAGGGAGCGGATCGTCGACGCGTCGACACCCGCCGCGCGCAGCGCGTCGGCGATCCGGCGACCGCACTCTGCGCCTTCGGTCGTCGCCGGCGACGCGCCCTCGAGCAACTGCATGACCTTGGTCGGATCGATGCCCCACGCCGTCGTGTGGGTGAGCAAGTCTCCGATCGGGCCCACGTCGCTGCCGTGCAGCTCGTGGTGTCGCAGCCAGCCGGCCAGGAGGTGCCGGTCGACGTCGGCGACGTGGTCGGCGAGCTCGAGGTCGTCGAGTCCGGCGAAGTCGACGGACTGAAGGGCGCGGTTCCTGGCGATCCACTGCTCCCGCTCGGTCTTCCAGTTGTCGACGGCGTCCAGGTAGTTCCGTTCGGTGATGGCCTTCTGGGCCAGCTTCTCGCGGCGGCGGAATGCGGGATGCAACCTCGTCGCCAGCCACAGGACCGGCTTGGGCGGTGGCGGCGCGGTCTTGTCGCCACCGATCAGCGGGATCAGCCGGCGGTACATCTTGCCGTGCACGAACGTCACCCCGAAGCTCAACAGCGGCGCGCCGTACTGCTCGAACACTGTGTGGTACGCCGTCTCCATCGATTGCGAGGCGACACGGCGGAACAACAGCGTCGGTGCCGGTGGGCAGTGTGAGCGGTCGTACTCCCACGACCCGGGACCGGGCACCTCGAACACGGCCGGCGGGGAGTCGGGCGTCATCGTGCCGAACGTCGTGCCGTCGGGGTTGGAGGTGCCGGCCGGCGTGGACGGGCGTGCGGTGGACCAGCCCGTGGTGGATGAATGCGCGGTGCTCATGTTGTGCTTCTTTCTGCGGCGTCGACTTCGCTGTCGACGAGGAGGTGGACGAGCCGGGTGGCCATCGCGGCCCCGTCGGCGGGCGTGTGACCGAAGCGCTCGACGAGCTCGAAGAACATCGACGAGGAAACGAGCGCGGCGACGAGGTCTACCACTTCGCCACGCCGGTCGGCCGGGATCACGTCGGGCAGTGCGGCGTCGATCGTCTGACGGGTCGACTCGGTGCGGCGGGCGCGGAACTCACGACCGCCCGCGCTCGTGTGCTGGATCCGCACCGCGGCGACGTTCTCCGAGAAGGCGGTCCAGACGTTCTCGAGGTACACGTCGAGGGCGTCGAGGCCGACCATCCGGTTGCCGATCATGTGTTGCGCCCGCGCCGAGAACCACTCGTTGGCGCCCGCGAGCAGCGCGTCCTTGTTGGGGAAGTAGCGGTAGAGCGTGCGGACGGACACTCCCGCTCGGGCCGCGACGTCGGGCATCGAAACGGTGAGCGGGCTCTCGTCGTCGAGCAGCTCGAGGAACGCCTCGAGGATGACGCGTCGGGTGTCGTCGCGATGGGTCGTGCGCAGGTCGACGATCTCGGCAGGCGAGGCGCTCATGACAGGATTCATGCCACAATGTCACGGATCGTGTCAAGAGGTTCCTGGCGTACGCGCGGTCACCGTGTCGGTGTCGCGTCCCGAGCGCAGAACGCGGCCAGGGCGAGAGTCCAGCAACGTCTCGCCCGCGACGCACGGCACCCCGTTCACCACGACGTGTTCGATGCCGACCGCACCGCCGTACACCCGCCCGGCGCCGCCCGGCAGGTCGAACCGCATCGCCACCGGGCCGGGACCGATGGTGGCCGGATCGAACACCACGGCGTCGGCCGCCAGCCCCTCGGCGAGGCGGCCCCGGTCGCGCAACCCGTACAACGCCGCCGGCCGCGCGGTCAGGTGGTGGACCGCCTCTTCGACCGGCATCAGCTCGTGCTCGCGAACCGCCTTGGCGATCAGCGTGGTGGAGAAGCTGAAGCTGTCGATCATGTCGAGGTGGGCGCCCGCATCGGAGGCACCGACGATCGCTCGCGGGTCGCGCCACACCTCGACCCGGCGCTTCCACGTCGCGTCGTCCTGGCCACGGTCCTGGTTGGCGAACACCGTGCGCAGACCGTCGGCCACCGCCACGTCGACCATCGTGTCCCACGCCGACTTGCCGAGCTCCTTCGCGACGTCGCCGATGATGCGGCCCTCGAACCGCTTCGTCTCGGCGCTGAACGTCTCGAGCAGCACGTAGCCGGCCCAGTTGCCGATCGCCCGCACCGAGCCTTCCGTCGTTTGGGCGAGGCGGTCCCACTCGGCACGCGTCGCCGGGTCGCGCAGCTGGCGCAGCTTCTCGTCGACGGGGAGTGCCATCAACTTGTCCCAGCCGTTCAGGATGTCGAACACGAAGCCACTCGTGAAGTTGATGCGGAGCCGGAACGAGTCGGGCAGCGTCAACGCCAGCACGCGACCACCCCGCTCGGCGGCGATGTCGCCGCCCGTGAGCTGGTGCTGCACGATGTCCCAGTTCTGGGTGTACACCTGCAACAGGTTCCAGTTGAGCGGACGGTCGGCTGCCACGCTCATGTCGCTCATCAGCTCGAACGTGTCGTGCGTGAACTCACCTACTTGCGGGATGAACTCGAGCGTCGTGCCGGGGAACTCACCGACGACGCGGCACAGCTCGACCAGCTCGTCGCGCGATGCGTGCCGAGACGGGACGGGCACACCCGTGTGATCGTTGTGCGACGACGACCACGTCGACGAGAACCCCATCCCGCCGGCCGCGATCCCGAGACGCAGCAGACGCTTCATCTCGTCGAGCTCCGATGGCGTCGATTCGCGCACCGTGGCGTCGTCGTGCATCACCACGCGGCGCAGCGCGGAGTGGCCGACGAGGAACCCGGCGTTCGGCATCAGCGTGCCGTCGAGTCGATCGAGGTACTGCTCGGTCGACGTCCAATCCCACGGCACACCCTGCTGCAGCGACTCCAGCGGCATGCCCTCGACGCGCGCCAGCATTCGCATCAGGTAGTCGGCATCGTCGGGGTCGACCGGGCCGTCACCCGCCGCGAGCGGGGCGATCGTAAAGCCGCAGTTGCCACCCATCACGGTGGTCACCCCGTGCAGCGGCGACGGGCTCAGCGTCGTATCCCAGAACGCCTGCGCGTCGTAGTGGGTGTGGATGTCGATGAAGCCGGGCGCGACGACGAGGTCGGTGGCATCGATCGTCTGCACGGCACCGGCGGCGGCGTCGGCGATGTCGTCGGCTGGGCCGATCGAGGTGATACGGCCGTCGCTGATCGCCACGTCGGCCCGCCGCGGCGGGGCGCCGGTGCCGTCGACGACGGTGCCGCCGCGAATGACCAGATCGCGTGCTGCGCCCGTGTTGATCATCCGCTCGCTGCGCTCGCTCATCGACGCAGCTTCGCGCTCAGACGGATGCGAGGCGATGGTCGGAGGTGTTCACGACCAACGGGCCGTCAGGTGTGGCGACCACGATGTCCTCGAGACGCATTCCCCACCGACCGGGGATGTAGATGCCCGGTTCGATGCTGAACGCGTGGCCGGCGGTGAGCGGGCGGGTGTTGCCCTCGACGATGTAGGGATCCTCGTGCTCCTCCATGCCGATGCCGTGCCCGGTGCGGTGCACGAAGTATTCGCCGTAGCCGGCGTCGGCGATGATGCGCCGCGCCGTGCGGTCGACCTCCTCGCACGGCGTGCCGATCGTCGCTGCCGCGACGGCGGCCTGCTGGGCGGTGTGGAGCACCTCGTACGCCTCGGCGACGTCGGACGCCACGTCGCCGGTGAACACACATCGGGTGGTGTCGGAGCAGTAGCCCGCCATCGTGCCGCCGAAGTCGAACAGCACGATCTCGCCCTCGCGGATCACGCGCGACCCGGCGTGATGGTGCGAGCTGGCGGCGTTCTCGCCGGCGGCGACGATCGCGAAGTTGACCTTGTCGTGACCGCCGGCGACGATGCGCGCACCGAGCTCGGTGGAGACCTCGGCCTCGGTGCGTCCGACGAGCGGGATCTCGCCCGCTTGCAGTTGAGCCGCGATCACATCGACGGACGCTCCCGCCGCGGCGAGCGCCTCGATCTCGGCCGCGTCCTTCACCATCCGCAACGGACCGACGACGTCGACTGCCCGCCGGAACGCGGCACCGGGGAGCCGTGGTAGCAGCTCGACGAGGAAGCGCGCCCACATCTGGTCGCCGACCGCGATGCTGCGGGCACCACCGACGAGGCCGGCGACGATCGCCGTCGGGTCCTCGGTCTCCTCCCACGGTCGCAGGTCGAACACGCCCGGCTGATCGACGACGCGCGGTGCTTCGAGCCGCGGGACGATCATCGTCGCGTCCGCATCGCGCGGCACCACGAGCATCGTCAAGCGCTCGAGCGGCATCGCGTAGTAGCCGGTCAGGTACGGCAGGTCGTGACCGACCGACAGCAGCAGCACGTCGACGCCGAGGTCGGCCATCGCCGAACGGACACGCGCCAGCCGGTCGAGGTAGATCGCGCTCACGGCGTCAGTCAATCAGTTCCGGACGACCCCGGACCCCTCGGCCGGGATCGAGCCCAGCCGTCCCTCGGTGAAGTCCTCGACGGCGAGCACGATCTCGTTGCGGGTGTTCATCACGAACGGCCCGTAGCGAGAGATCGGCTCACGGAGCGGTTCGCCGCCGAGCAGCAGGACCTCCGCCCCGGTCTCGCTGCTGACGACCACACCGCCGACGCCCACACCGCTGGCGACCACACCGGCACGATCGTGTTCGAGCTCGACCAGCTGACCCTCCTCGGTGGCGGCGCCGTTGACCTCGGCAGTGCCGACGAAGACGTACGCGAGAGCGGTGTGGCCTTCGGTCACGTCCCATTCGATCGAGTCGCCGGGCGCCACCGTGACGTGCGCGAATGTGGCAGGCGACGTCGTCTCGACCGGACCGGCCGCACCGGCGACGTTGCCGGCGATCACCCGCACCCGGCTACCTCCCGGCGTGTCGACGACGCCGAGCTCGTCGGCTTCGAAGCCCTGGTAGCGAGGCGAGATCATCTTGTCGCGGGCACGCAGGTTGACCCACAGCTGGAACCCGTGCACGCGCCCGCCGCGCTCGGCGATCTCATCGGTCGGCATCTCGCTGTGAACGATCCCCGAACCGGCAGTCATCCACTGCACCGCGCCGGGCCCGATCACGCCGACCCCACCGGTCGAGTCGCGATGTTCGACGGCACCATCGAGCACGTACGTGACGGTCTCGAACCCGCGATGCGGGTGGTCCGGTGCTCCGATCGCCTCACCAGGCCCGTAGACCGCCGGTCCCATCTCGTCGAGCAGCAGGAACGGGTCGAGCTGCTCGATCTCGTGGCCGTCGACGACCGAAGGAAACGGGCGGCGGACGACGAATCCGCCGCCCTCGGTCTGGGTGTGGGCGGTGATGACACGGCGGACGCGGCGGAGCTCCATAACCCCAGTTTCGCCGGGATCCCGGCGATTCACGACGTCCGCGACGTCGGGACGCTCCGATCGAGCCCGGCGGCGTCAACCCTCGCCGGCGGGGTCAAGGAGGATCGTCGTGACTGTCGGCGGCACACATTGGGCGCCACCGCCCTCGAGCTCCATGCACGGACCACCGGTGTTGGGATCGCCGTACATCTCGTACCACGATGGCGGGTAGATCGGCCCCGGGTCGGGTTCGCACGGGGCGCCCGCGAGCGCCACGTCCTGGCAGACGACGGCTCGGGCGATGCGCCACGAGCCGTCGATCAGGTGGGCCGTGCCGTAGCGCTGGCCGAAGTAGCTGACGTCGGTGTCGATCCCGTACCGGAACCAGGCCTCGGTGGGGCTGGTGAACACGAAGTCCTCGATCGAGTACACCGCAGTCGCCACGGCGTCGGCGAAGTCACCGTTCCTCGCCACCTCGAGGGCTTCCAGCACGCCGGTCTCGTCGTCGAGCAGCCCGTCGGGCTTCTCCTCGTACGGGACCGATGAGCCGAACAGCGCGGAGAAGACGTCGCGCACGGCTGCCTCAGCTGCCGCCGCGTCGGCCGGTTGCTCACCTGCGTCGGGCAATGGCGGCGGCGGCGGTTCGCACGCCTCGCGCCATTCGGGCGTGTTCATCGGGTTGAGCTCGGCCTCGGTCAACGCACGGGTGCCCGATGCATCGGTGACCTCGACCGTGTAGCCGTCGGCGAACGGGTCGATGCCTGGCAGCAAGAGGACAACCGCGCCACCGGTCGGCGCGGCCCGGTCGGACACGTCACCTGACGTCGCCGCCACCTCGGTGACTCCGTCGCCGACCTGCACGGCAATGACGCCCATCGACTGACCGTCGGCCCAGCCGGCGTTTGTGGCGCTCACGGCGACGTCGGTGTGGAGCTCGCTGTACCACATCGCGCTGGTGACATCGATCAGTCCAGGCCCGGAGAGCCCGATCCGCAGGTCGGCGTCGCCGTGGCACCATCGGGCCGGGATCCAGCCGTTGGGATCAGCCATGAACGCCCCGTCGGAGTACCACGACTCACCGCGCAACGCCCGGATCGTGATGCCACTGTCGGTGACACGCTCGAGGACCAACTCGTAGGCAGGCATCGCGCCCGCTGCCCCCTTGCCTGCACCGCTCATCGTTCCTGGTGCGCCGAGCGGCGGGTCGATCGGGACGGGGGCCGGGGTTGCCTGCGCTTCATCGTTGGCCGGCTCCGCTTGGCCCGCGTCGTCGGGACCGACGATGTCGTCAGGCGTCTGGCCGCCCTCGCCGGCGGCGTCCGAGTCTGCCGACTGCGCAGGGGCGACGATCTGGTCGTCGGAGCCACCGGCACCTCGTCCCAGTCCGAACCCGGCACCACCGGCACCGGCGACGAGCATCGCCGCTGCGACACCGGTCGCGACACGGCGACGACCGCGGACTCGGCGCGAACCGAGCTCGACCTCGGCGAGGTCCGGCGTGGCGCTCGCGCGGCCCGCCGCCTCGGCCAGGTGTTCGGAGATTTGGCGTTCGATGTCCATGCTGACTCCAAGAAGGCTGTGCGGGGATCCGAAAATGGCTTCCAGTGATATGACGCCCGAACGTCACCAATCCATGCGGTTGCCCCCGGTCAGGAGAGCGTGACACGCATGCGCTCGAGCGCGCGCTGGACCATCGGGCCGACGGAGCCGGGCCGGCACCCGAGAGCGTCGGCGATCTCGCTCTCGGTGCGTCCTTCGTAGAACTTCATCACGAGCGCGGCGCGTTGCTTGTGCGGCAGCCGTTCGAGCGCGGCGAGCGTGTGGTCGACGGCCAGGTCGACCGACGGTTCGGCGGCAGTCGGGCGCCCGCGACGCCGGCGCTCCCAACGGTGGTGCGAGCGGCACCCGTTGACGACGCTGCGGCGAACGTACGCAGCCGGATCGCGCACGCCGGGCCACTTGACGTGCAGCTTCACGAACGCGTCCTGCACGATGTCACGGGCGACCTCGACCCGACCCGTCATCAGTGTGGCGAGCCGGACCAACAACTGGAACTCGCGTAGGTACAACTCGGTGAACGTCACGGGCGACGTCGACGAAGCCTCCACCTCGAGCTCCATCTCGATCGCCGCGTCGTTCTTGGTGTCGCGCGCCACCGCC
>DASUEW010000735.1:0-6032 GCA_036274875.1 Ilumatobacteraceae bacterium | reverse complement strand
CCGGCAAGTACGACGGCGTGCTCGGCATGTGGTACGGCAAGGCGCCCGGCCTCGACCGCGCGAGCGACGCGATCCGCGAGGCGAACTGGGTCGGCGTCGGCGAGTTCGGCGGCGCGCTCGCCGTGGTCGGCGACGATCCGCAGAACAAGTCGTCGGCGTTGCCGTCGGCGTCGGAGCTCACGCTCGCCGACCTCGAACTGCCGGTCCTGTACCCCGGTTCGGTCGCGGAGGTCATCGCGCTCGGTCGCTACGCCTACGAGCTGTCGCGATACTGCGGCGCGTGGTCGGCGCTGAAGATCGTGACCGAGGTGGCCGACGCCTACCAGACCGTCTCGGCCGTCGACGCCCGCCGATTCGTACGGCCCGAGTTCACGTGGCGCGACGAGCCGTGGAAGGCGACGCAGCACATCACGTTGCAGCCGATGCACACCGATCCACTCGAGATCGAGATCCGCACCGGACGCATCGAGGCCGCCCGTCGCTTCGCCGACGTCAACGAGATCGACCGCCTCGTCGTCGACCCGTCGGAGGCGTCGCTGCTGCTCGTGACACCCGGTCGCGTGTACTACGAGCTGCGCGACGCGCTGAGCCGGCTCGGCATCACCGAGCACGACCTGGCGAGCAAGGGCGTCCGCGTCTACCAGCCCGCCCAGGTGTGGCCGCTCGCACCGCGACGCCTCGCCCAGGCGCTGCGTGGTGTCACGACCGTGGTCGTGATCGAGGAGAAGCGGGCGTTCCTCGAGACGCAGATCAAGGACCTGCTGTACCACCGCGCCGATCGCCCCGACGTGCTCGGCAAGCGCGATCGCGATGGAGCACCGCTCGTGCCCGACTACGGCATCGTCGACGTCGACCTCGTGGCACGCACGCTCGTGCGCGTCCTCGGCGACCGCTTCGATGGGCTGGCGTTCGAGCCGGCCCGCCGCCTGATCCCGCTCACGATCGTCGAGGGCGAGGCCCGCCGCCAGCCGTTCTTCTGCAGCGGTTGCCCGCACGGCCGCTCGACTCAGGTGCCCGACGGTGCGGTCGGTGGCGCCGGCATCGGCTGTCACGTGCTCTCGCCGGACTGGACCGTGATGAACACGCAGATGGGCGGCGAGGGCGTGGCATGGGTCGGCGCGCATCCGTTCATGGTCGATCCGCCGCACCTGTTCCAGAACGTCGGCGACGGGACGTTCGCGCATTCGGCGTCGCTGGCGGTGCGCCAGGCCGTCGGGTTCGGCACCACGATGACGTTCAAGATCCTGCTCAACGGCACGGTCGCGATGACCGGTGGTCAGGCCGTGGCCGGTGGCATGGACGCCCCGAAGCTGAGCCGCGTGCTGCAGGCCGAAGGCGTGAGCCGAATCTTCGTGTGCGCCGACGACCCCGACAAGTACGGATCGAACGCGTTGTGGGCGCCCGGCACCACGGTGTGGGGCCGGGCCCGCATCGACGAGGCCGAGCAGGAGCTGATGAAGACCGAGGGCGTGTCGATCCTGATCTTCGACCAGGCCTGCGCGACCGAGTTGCGGCGCCAGCGCAAGCGTGGCGAGGTCGAGGTCCCGAGGGAGCGGGTCTTCATCAACGAGCGCGTGTGCGAGGGCTGCGGCGACTGTGTCAGCGTGTCGTACTGCCTCAGCCTGCAGCCGGTCGAGACCGAGTTCGGCCGCAAGACCCGGATCCACCAGGAGTCGTGCAACATCGACCGCAGCTGCCTCGAGGGAGACTGCCCGTCGTTCGTGACGATCACTCCGGGCACACCACGACCCATCGACCATCCCGACGAGAGCCGCGGGCCGCTTCCCGATCCCGTGATCCCCGAGCGGGCCGACCTCCTGTTCGTTGGCATCGGTGGCACCGGGGTCACGACGGTCAGCCAGGTGCTCGGTACGGCCGCCCTGCTCGACGGCAAGGCCTCGGTCGGGCTCGACCAGACCGGCATGAGCCAGAAGGCCGGCCCGGTCGTCTCGCACGTCCGCATCGGTCCGGCCGACTCGGTCTCCGGCAACCGGCTCGGCGAGGGCGAGGCCGACGCGGTGCTCGCGTTCGACGTGCTCGGAGCCGTCACGCCGGCGAACCTCGCCCGCATGTCACCCGATCGCACGACGGCGATCGTGTCGATCACGCGGACGCCCACCGGGGCGATGATCCTCGACCCCGACCTGGCCTTCCCCGACGTCGACCGGCTGGTCGAGCGGATCGCGGCGCAGACCGCGGATCACGTCGTGATCGATGCCGAGGCGGCCACCCGCGCCGTGTTCGGCACGGGCGTGGTGACGAACATGGTCACGCTGGGTACCGCGTTCCAGGCCGGCGTGATCCCGCTCTCGGCGGCCGCGATCGACGGTGCGATCGATCTCAACGGCGTTGCCGTCGACATGAACCGGGGCGCGTTCGAGCTCGGTCGCTGGTTGTTCCTCGACGGCGAGCTGCGGAGCCGCTTCACCACGCCGTCACATCCCCGCCCGGACGCCGAGCTGTCACGGCGACTGACGGCCCTCGTACCCGATGGCGTGCCCGCTGACGTGGCGGCGATGATCCGCCACCGGGCCGCCGATCTCGTCGCCTACCAGGACCAGGCGTTCGCGCGGCGCTACCTCGAGTTCATCCGTCGCGTGAGTGACGCCGACCACGACGACGACGCCCGGTTGACCCGGGCCGTCGCCAGCGGCCTCTACAAGCTGATGGCCGTCAAGGACGAGTACGAGGTCGCCCGGTTGCATCGCGATCCGCGGTTCTGGGCCGACATCGAGGCCCAGTTCGGCGACGGCGCCTCCGTGACGTTCCACCTCTCGCCACCGGCGTTGCGGCGATTCCGCGGCAAGCGCAAGATCCGGCTCGGCAAGAGCGCGCGGCCGATGTTCGCGCTGCTCGCCCGGGCGAAGCGGCTGCGCGGGACGCGGCTCGATCCGTTCGGCCGGTCGACTCATCGCCGGATGGAACGGGCGCTCGTCGACGAGTACCTCGCGACGATCGAGACCGTGCTCGTGAAACCGGCCGAAGGGTCCGCGTACGAGCTCGCCGTCGAGATCGCCGGCGCCGTCGAGATGATCCGTGGCTACGAGACGGTGAAAGAGCGCAACGTCGAGCGCTACCGTGCCCGGGTCGGCGAACTGCTCGCCGCTTACTGATCGAGGATGATGACGACGCACGACCCGACTCCCGCCGGCCGCACCCGCCCCGCCGTCGACGCATTGCCCGCCTACCGCCCCGGCAAGGGCGCGGCACAGGCGGAGGCCGAGCACGGCATCACGAACGCGATCAAGCTGGCGTCGAACGAGAACCCGCTACCACCGGTCGACTCGATCCTGGCCGCCGTCGCCGAGGCCGCGGCCGGCGCCAACCGCTACGCCGACCACCGGGCGACCGCGGTGCGCGAGCGGCTGGCGGGCTGGCTCGGCGTCGATGTCGAGCGGATCACGGTCGGCGCCGGATCGGTGGGTCTGCTCCAGCAGCTGTTCCTGACCTACGTCGATCCGGGCGACGAGGTCGTCTACCCGTGGCGTTCGTTCGAGGTGTACCCGGTGTACACGCAGCTGATGAACGGGACGGCCGTGACCATTCCGCTGACGTCTGCGCACGCGTTCGATCTCGATGCGGTCGCGGGTGCCGTGACGCCGGCGACCAAGCTCGTGCTCCTCGCGACGCCGAACAACCCGACGGGTACGGCGCTGCGCACGTCCGAGGTCGCCGAGCTGCTGGCGTCGATCTCGCCGAGCACCATCGTCGTGCTCGACGAGGCGTACCGCGAGTTCCTCGACCCATCGTTCGGCGATCCAGTGCGCGAGCTCGTTCTCGATCACCCCAACGTCGTCGTCACGCGGACGTTCTCGAAGGCGCAGGGCCTCGCCGGCATCCGGATCGGGTACGCGGTCGGGCACCCCGACGTGATCGCGTCCATCGACAAGACACTGTTCCCGTTCGCCGTGAACGCCATCGCCCAAGCGGCAGGTATCGCGGCGATCGACGCCGAAGCCGAGATCGGCGAACGTGTCGAGGCCATCCTCGCCGAGCGTTCACGTGTCGCGGCCGCGCTCGTCGCCGCCGGCTGGGAGCTCCCCGACACCCAGGCGAACTTCGTCTATCTCCCGATCGGGGCGCGCACCGACGACGTGTACCTCGGGCTGGAACGCCGTGGCGTGGTGACGCGCCCGTTCAGCGACGAAGGCATCCGCGTGACGATCTCGACGCCCGACGAGAACGACCGCTTCCTCGACACGCTCGCCCTCGTCATGGCCCAAGTGAGCGCGTAGTACGTTCGCCGCTGTGACACCGACGGCGATCCTTCGAGTCCTCGGCGCGGCCGCCGCGCTCGTGGCCGGCTACGCCCACCTGAAGCTGTACAACGACAGCTACAAGGACGTCCCTTCGGAGTTCGGTGGGGTCGCCGGGCTCGACATCGGCCAGCAGTTCCTCCTGAACGTGCTCGCCGCGATCGCCATCGCCCTCGGTCTCGTCGTACCGCTGTTCGTCAGGGTGCCCGACCTGATCTGGAAGCTCGCCGCGCTCGGCGGCATCGTCTGGTCGGCGATCTCGCTGCTGGCGTTCTACATGGCCCACGAGACCGACGGCGGCTGGTTCGACTTCGTCGACGAGCCCGGTCTCAAGCCGTCACCCGAAGCCGCGCTCTCGGTGTTCCCCGAGATCATCGTCCTCGTCACGATGGTCATTCTGCTCGCCCTCACCTCCCGCCCCCGCCGCGTCATCGGCGACTGACCTTCCTCAGCTGATGAGGGCGCCGTCGATGCCGGCGAGGGGGTTGTCGCCGGGGAAGAAGGCTCGCCCGCTCGGGAACACGTCGGCCGGCGGCTGCGCCAGGGCCGCCATCCGCAACACGGCGGCGTGTCGGGCCTCGATGCCGCCGATCGTCATGATCGTCGAACGCAGTGCCGACGTCGACAGCGCGCCGGCGGCGAACGCGTAGGTCTGGGCGGCTGCTTCCTCGAGTGCCAGTGCAAGGGTCACCGCGTCGGCTTCTGACGCGGCGCCGGCCAGGGCCGGCGCGACGAGGGCGTCGAACACCGCCTGGTTCTTCTCCGTGATCGCCGGCTCGCCGGCACCGGTGATCACACCGTTGAGTGCGTCGAGGTGCATCTGGTGATGACCGGCGAACATCGTCGCCGCGCTCATCACGGCGGGAGTCGTCAGCAGCGCACCAGCTTGGCCGTACACGTCGACCGCCAGCTTCTCGAGCGACGCGGCTGTCTTGGCGAGCGTCAGGTCCATGTCGGCGCCACCTGCCTCGGGGGTCATCGGCTCGGTGGTCATCGGCTCGGTGGCCGGAGTCGTCGCCGGAGTGGTACCGGCAGGGGCGTTGGTGCCGGGTGTCGTGGCCGCCGAGTCGTCGTCGCTCCCGCATGCCGCGAGCACTGCCGCACCGAGGATCGTCACTCCACCGAGACGGAAGAAGTTGCGGCGACTGGGTGAGGGCACACCGAGGATCGCGGCCTTCTGGTCGGTGCTCAGCTTCTCGTCGCCGCCCATGATGCGTTCGAGCGCTTCCCGCCAGCGGGGCATGACGGCCTCGTTGGCGCGGTCGACGGCACGCAGTTGGCGGCGGACCTCGTCGGTGCTGATGTTGTCGTTCATCGTCATGTTCCCTTTCATCATCGATTTGGTCTCACGCCGCGAACACGGCCGGGTCGAGTCCCGCCAGCGGATCGGTGCCGTCCCCGAGGGCGGCGGACTCGAACGCGCCGGTCGGGAACACGTCGTCGACCGACTTGCCGAGCGCCAGTCCGAGCACGACCGCGTGTTGAGCCTCGATCGGAAGGATCGTCGCCGTCGCGGCCGCGTAGGCGGGATCCTGCAGGAGGGTCAACGCCGCGGCGTACGTGTACGCCGCCTGGTTCTCGAGCACGAAAGCGAACTCGAGCGCACCGGTCTCGTCGGTGATCGACTCGAGGATCGGCGTGACGGCGGCGACGAGCGCCGCGTTCGGTCCGGTCGCGGCCTTGTCGCCGGCCACTGCACCGAAGGCGTCGGCGTGGGCCTGGTGATGGCCGAGGAACAGCTCGGCGACGGGCAACGTCGCCGATGTCAGCGCGGGT
>DASUEW010000734.1:0-7243 GCA_036274875.1 Ilumatobacteraceae bacterium | reverse complement strand
ATGCCAACACGTTGGCATGGCGTCGTCGTCGTCGTCGACCTCGTTCGCACACGGGTAGCGCGCGATGCCGTGCGGGGCGCCACGCCAGCGGTGAGGAAGGGGCGAGCTTCAGGATCGGTCGTCGACGACGTCGAGGTCGGTGAAGACCATCGGGGCGTCGAGTAGCGCAGCCTGCTTCTCTCCGAACTCGCCAGTCTCCGGAAGGTTGGAGTTCACCATCGCCGAGTCGTGGGAGTCGAAGAACGCGAGCACGAGATAGCGATTCGGGTCGTTGCGGTCACGGGTGATGATCGAACGGCGCAGCGTCCGCTTGCCCTCGGTCGCCTTTTCCCACTCGCGTTCGAGCGCGGTCAGCTCGTCGAATTTCGACGTGCGGCACTCGATGATCTGAATGAACTCCATGGTCTGGCCCCTTTCGGTCAGCTTCTGATGAGTCAGTCTCGGGAAGGGTCGGCGCGTTACAGAGTGGGACCGGCCGCGACAGCAGAACGCGGGTCGTCATCCACAGCCGCTCAGCGCCGGGGTCTGCTTGATGTTCGCAACAGGTCGAGACCCTTGGCGAGAAAGGCTCGCGCCTGATGCTCGGGGGATGTGGTCGAGGTGAGCTCGTCGTAGCCGAGGAGGGCTCCGAATGGGGCGTTCCAGAACTCGTCGGCGAGTTGAGTGGTGTCGTGCGGGCCGACGTACACGTATGGCTTGGCGCAGAAGTGATCCCCTGGCGAGAACCCGACGTTCACCTTGGTCCCGCGATCCAGGTCCAGTTGCGCCGCGAGGTCGAAGTGTTCGGGCCACAACTGCGGCTCGCTGATGGTCGTTTCCGTCGCGGCGAGGTCGCGCAGGACGCGATCGGCGAACGTGTACCACGCGCCGAGCGCGCGGGAGGCGTCGGCGTCGACCATGAGGTCGTCGTCGGGGGCGTACGGCGGGAGGTCGGTGCCGACCGCGGGATCGGATGTGAGCGAGATGTCGATGAACCTGGCTGCCGCGCGCAGCGTCGTGATCGGGATGCGATCGCCTGGGTCGATTGCCAGCAGGTCACCGCTGACCGTGATGCGGGTGCCGTCCTCGAACCGTGGCGTCCCGAAACCGTTGCCTGTGGCGCGCAAACCGATCCGGCCGGTGCGGGCTTTGCGCGCGGGGGCGATGACGTAGCACGCCAGCGTGCGCAGCGACTCGCGTGTGGCCGCGAAGCTCGCCGGCAAGTGGGCGGGAAGGTCCGTCATGTCGCGGTCCGCGATCAGTTCGATGCGCTCAGTTCGTCGTTGCATGCCATTCAGTCCTCGGGAACGCGTGACCGTTTCACTCGGCCGCAAGTGCGCCGGGATCGCGGTATCGCGGAAGCGAGGGTCATGCCACGACTGGTGTAACAGTTTGCGAGTCTCGGTGGACGAGGAGCCATGACTGTCACCGTTCTCGAGCGGCCCGTTCGCGTCGACGTCGGTGCCGGTGTCAGGTTGACACATAGCTCCGTGGAGCCTCGCCGGGCTGCTGCCACTCGGTGCCGGTTCGTGCACCTGTGTTTCGAGGGTCCGGATCGGTACTCGTCAAGTGGCGGGTTGGCGGTGCGAGTCACGAACCTGACGCGGGCGATCGCGCGGCGCGGCGACCTGGTGGACCTGTACTTCGTCGGCGACCCTGACCTGGCGGGCGTGGAGGAGCGCGATGGCGTGACCCTGCACCGCTGGTGCCAGACCATCTCGGCTGGCGCCCGTGATGGTGTCTACGACGCCGAGGAACGCAAGATCGAGGATCTGTGCATCTGGTTGCCGGATCATCTCGCCGGCGTTGTCGCCGCTGACCGGGCGGAGGGGCGCCGAACCGTGGTCCTGGCAGAGGACTGGCATACCGTGTGGCCACTGATCGCGGTGCACGAGGAGTTGGTGCGACGCGGGCTGCGCGACGGTGCGCTGCTCGCGTGGACGGCCAACAATCGATTTGGGTTTGACCGCATCGACTTCGCCCGGCTCGCGGCCGCGGCGACCCTGCTCACCATCTCGCGGGCGATGAAACACCTGATGTGGCAGTACGGCGTCAACCCGCTCGTCGTGCCCAACGGCATTCCCGATGAGCTCATCGACGATTCGCCGACGGTCGAGCTCTCGGCGTTGCGACAGGTCCTTGGTGGTCGGCGCGTTGCGTTGGCAAAGGTTGGACGCTGGGATCCGGACAAGCGTTGGCACATGGCCATCGACGCGGTGGCGCGGCTCCGTGACAGGGGTGAAGCAGCCTTGCTGCTGGCCCGTGGCTGGAATGGGAGTGCCGCCGCGTCGGCTCACCACCGCGAGCTGCGCGACCACGCTTCACGGGTCGGCTTGGACTGGGCGGTGTGCACCGGTGGCGAGTCTGGCGAGCACGACCTCGCCGGGGCGATCCGTCGCGGCGCCCCACTGGGTTCGGGTGTGCTGGAGCTCGCCTTTCCCGTCGAGGGTCGGAACCTGCAGGTCCTCTACGCAGGCGCCGACGCGGTGCTCGCCAACAGCGGCTTTGAACCGTTCGGGCTGGTCGGGCTCGAGGCGATGGCATCGCGGGCGGTGGTGATCACGGGCGCGACCGGTGAGGACTACCTGGTTCCGTTCCACAACGGGTTTGCGCTCGACACTGACGACCCGTGCGAGATCGTGCGCTCCCTCGACTGGGTGCGCGCCGACCCCCACCGCGCCGATGCCCTCAAGGATGCCGCCCACGTGACTGCCCGCCGCTACCGCTGGGACGCAATCGTCGATCAGCTCCTCGTGACGTTGGGTCTCACCCACGTCCGCTGAGAAGCACGGGTCGCAGGGCTTTGAAGTCTCAGTTGTTGGTCGGCAGCGGATCGCCGGTGACGAATTCGAATCCTGGTCCGGTCTCGGCCGGGACGTCGTCGGCGCCGCGGCTCTCGCGGCGGAGAAGGCCCAGCGCGATCGGCGGGAAGATGACGACCGACAGGAGCCCGGCGGTGACGAGGGCGGCCGCGGTGACGGCACGGATGGCGCCGATCGCAACGCCGATCTCGCTGGCGGTGACGATGAAGGGCAGCGATGTGGCCTGCAACAACGCGGCGACGATGGTGCCGTCGCGGCCGAGCTTGTGGCGGTAGAGCCAGGCGGGGATGCCGCGGGCGGCGAGAAGCGCGGCGAGGAACAGCGGCACTCTGCCGAGAGCGGATGGGTTCTCGGTGAGTGCGTCGAGGTCGAACCGCAGGCCGCTGGTGACGAAGAAGACCGGGATGACGAACCCGTAGCCGACGGCGTCGAGTTTGAGTCTGAAATTCGGGTGGCTCATGGCGTCGCGATCGACGATCCCGAGGAGGGCGCCGGCGATGAACGCGCCGAGGATCGTCTCGAGGCCCACCTTGGCGGCCAATGCCACGAACCCGATCAGCAAGGCGACGGCGATCCTGACGCGGATCTCGGCGGTGGTGTCCTGAAGGCGCACGAGGACGGCATCGAGGCGGATGCTGCGCCCGGCGCGCGCCAGCACGAGGCCGACGACGGCGATCACGGCGACGAACAGGCCGAGTGTGATCAGTCTGCTGGCCGTCCCTCCTTCGGATTCGGAGAAGAAGAGTGACAGCAGGATGACGGCGCCGAAGTCGGCGATCGTCGCGCCTGCGATCGTGTATCGCCCGAGCGGACTTTCGGCGTGTCCGACATCTTTCAGCACGGGCACGATCAGACCCAGCGATGTCGCGGCAAGGGCGATGGCGACGAACATCGGGCTGTCCACCCATCCCGCGACGTCGAAGCCGATGCCTGCGGCGAACCCGATCGCGAGGGTGAGGGCGAAGCCGAGCAGCGGGAGCCGGAGGAGGTCGCCGCGCAGCGCGGTGAGGTCGATCTCCAGTCCGGCGAGGAACAGCAAGAACGCCAGCCCGACGAGGGCCAGGACGGTGATCGGCTGATCGATGTCGACCCACCCCAGGACCGATGGCCCCACGACGATGCCGGCGACGATCTCGAGCACGACGGCGGGGATCTTGATCCGCGGGATCGCGGCGGCGAGCAGCGGTGCGGCGACGGCGATGAGGGCGACGATCAGCAGGCCGTTGAAAGAGTTGCCGCCGGTCACAGGCCGTATGCCTCGAGGAGTCGCAGCCACACCTCGCTCACGGTGGGGAACGACGGAACGGCGTGCCACAGGCGATCGAGCGGGACGTCGCCGACGATCGCGATCGTCGCCGAGTGCAACAGTTCCTGCACGCTGGGTCCGACGAACGTGGCGCCGACGATCACTCGGCGGTCATCGTCGATGACCAGTTGGCTGCTACCGGCGAAGTTGTCGCCGAGCACCGACGCACCGGCGACTGCGCCGGTCGCGTACTTGACGACGCGAACCTCGATGCCGGCGGCGCGGGCTTGGGCCTCGGTCAGCCCGACGGCGCAGACTTGTGGATCGGTGAACGTTACGCGGGGGACGATGCCGTGGTCGGCGACGGCAGCTGCTTGCTTGCCGAGGATCACGTCGGCCGCGATGCGCGCTTGGTACTTGCCCATGTGGGTCAGAAGCGAGCGTCCGTTGCAGTCGCCGATCGCGTACAGCCAGCCGCCTTCGATCGAGGTGGCACGCAGTTGGTCATCGACCTCGACGAACCGACCCGGTTCGAGGCCGACCGTCTCGAGTCCGAGGTCACCGGTGGACGGGCGACGCCCGGCGGCGACGAGCAGCTCGTCGCCGACCAGTTCGCTGCCGTCGCCGAGGAACACGCTCACCGCGCCTGCAGCGTCGCGGCGCACCTCGGTGACGGTCACGCCGGTGTGGATCGCGATGCCTTCGGCTTCGAGGGCAACACGGATCTCGTCGCCGGCGAACGGTTCCTCGCGAGCCACGAGTCGCGGGGCGACCTCGACGACAGCCACCTCCTCGGCACCGAGTCGGCGGAACGCTTGGGCCATCTCGAGGCCGATCGCGCCGCCACCGAGAACGAGCAGCCGGCGGGGCACGTCCTTGGCGGCGGTGATGTCGCGGTTGTCCCACGGTCGGGCATCGGCGAGCCCAGGTATCGGAGGGATGGACGCCGCGGTGCCCGTCGCCACCACCACCGCTCGCCGCGCGACGAGCCGTCGTACATCGCCGGCCGCCGACTCGACGTCGACGGTTCGCTCACTGGTGAGCCGGCCGATGCCACGGACAACACCGATGCCTCGATCGGTGAGCCACGGAAGCGAACCCGTGTCGTCCCAGTTGCCGGTGAATCGATCACGAAGCGCAAACGTCGCCGCCGCGTCGACGCCGGTGATGGCGCTCGCCGTGCCGGGGACGCGCTGCGCAGCGGCGAGCACATCGCCGGGGCGGATCAGCACCTTGGACGGCATGCATCCCCAGTAGGAGCACTCTCCGCCGATCAACTCGCGCTCGACGATGGCGACCGACAGGCCACCTTCCGCGCAGCGCCCGGCGACGTTCTCACCGGCCGGGCCGGCGCCGATCACGACGACGTCGAAGGTTTCGGGTTCCATAGGTCATGTCCTCCGCAGTAGCAGATCGGCGACGAGCCCGGTCCAGCCGGTCTGGTGTGATGCACCGAGACCGGCTCCGGTATCGCCGTGGAAGTACTCGTGGAACGGGATGACGTCGTGCCACGCGGGATCGCGATGGAACTTCTCGTACGGTCCGTGCACCGGTCGTCGCCCGTCGGGTCCCTCCCTGAACACCGCGATCAGCCGATCGGCGATGTCGTCAGCAACGGCCGTCAGGCTGCGCGTCGTCCCCGAATGAGTGGGGTGCTCGACGGCGACGTCCTCTCCGAAGAACCGGCCATAGGCGCGCAACGCATCGACCACCAGCGCGTTGACCGGGAACCACACCGGCCCCCGCCAGTTCGAGTTACCGCCGAACAGCCCCGTCGTGCCTTCGGCCGGCGTGTAGTCGACGGCGAGCCGCATACCGCCCAGCTCGAGCGTGAACGGCTGCTCACGATGAACTGCCGACAGCGAACGCACACCATAGGGCGACAGCAGCTCGCCTTCGTCGAGGAGACGGGACAGAATCCGCTCCAGCCGTTCGGGTCCGACCAGGGCGAGCAACCGGCCTTCTCCACCGTCGCGGACGTGGCGGTGGTCGATATGGCAGGCGAACTGCGGCTTGTGCTGCACGAACCAGTCGAGTTGAGCCGCGAAGCGCGGGAGCCGATCGAGCGTCTGGGTGCCCAGGGTCGTCACCGCGCACAAGGGGAGCAGACCGACCATGGACCGGACACGAAGCGGGATCCGCTCGTCGCCCATCCGCAACACGTCGTAGTAGAACCCGTCTTCGTCGTCCCACAGGCCGCGGTCGTGGATGGCGGTGGCGATGTAGGCGAAGTGCTCGAGGAACTTGGTGCACATGTCCTCGTATGCCGGCGAATGTTCGGCCAGCACGAGCGCGGTTTCGAGCATGTTGAGACAGAACAGCGCCATCCAGCCCGTCGCGTCGGACTGCTCGAGGCGTCCCTCCACGGGCAGCGGTGCCGACCGGTCGATGAGCGAGATGTTGTCCATGCCGAGGAACCCGCCCTCGAAGACGTTGTCACCCGATGCGTCCTTGCGGTTCACCCACCACGTGAAGTTCAACAGCAGCTTGTGGAAGATCCGCTCCAAGAACACGTGATCCGGCTTCCCGGTGGCGGCGGCGTCGATCGCGAACACCCGCAGCGCGGCCCACGCGTGCACCGGCGGGTTCACGTCTCCGAATGCCCACTCGTAGGCGGGGAGCTGACCGTTGGGGTGCATGTACCACTCACGGCACATCAACAGCAGCTGGTCCTTGGCGAACGCCGGATCGACGTGGGCGATCGCCACGCACTGGAACGCCAGATCCCACGTCGCGTACCACGGGTACTCCCACGTGTCGCAGACCGTGATCACGTCGGCGTTGTTGAGATGACGCCATTCCCGGTTGCGACCGAACCGTCGGCCGTCGGGGGGCGGCGGTCCGGCCGGATCGCCGTCGAGCCACTGTTCGACGTCGAAGTGGAACCACTGCTTGGTCCACATCATCCCGGCCAGCGCTTGCCGGGCGATCATCGTCGCTTCGGCGTCGAGCCCGTCGAGCACCGCGCCGTAGAACTCGTCGGCCTCACGCTCCCGTGATTCGAGCGAGGTGGTGAACGTCGCGCCGAGATCGCCCGTATCGGGACCCAGACGCACGCGCACCTCCGCGGTGGCGCCGGCGGGCACGGTGAGCACATACCACAGCGCGCCCTTGGTGCCGACCCCGTCGCCGTTGACGGAGTCGGCACCGTGGACGACGTGGTCACCGATGCCGTCTTTCGGGAACGGCGTCGCAC
>DASUEW010000733.1:0-4418 GCA_036274875.1 Ilumatobacteraceae bacterium | reverse complement strand
TTCGCCCAGGGCGGCTGCGTCGTCCTCCCGGCCCCGTCGTTCGAGCCGCTGGCGACCCTCGAGGCGGTGGCGGCCGAGGGCGTCACCTCGCTCTACGGCGTCCCCACGATGTTCATCGCGATGCTCGGCCACGAGGACTTCGACTCCTTCGACCTGAGCTCGCTGCGCACCGGGATCATGGCCGGCTCGCCGTGCCCGATCGAGGTGATGAAGCAGTGCATCGAGCGCATGAACATGGACGAGGTCACGATCTGCTACGGGATGACCGAGACGTCCCCCGTCTCGACGCAGTCGGCGACGGACGACCCCATCGACAAGCGGACCGGCACGGTCGGCCGGGTGCACCCGCACGTCGAGATCAAGATCGTCGACCCCGAAACCGGCACCACGGTCGAGCGGGGCGTGACCGGTGAGTTCTGCACCCGCGGCTACTCGGTGATGATCGGCTACTGGAACGAACCCGAGCGCACCGCCGAAGCCATCGACGGCGACGGCTTCATGCACACCGGCGATCTGGCGGTGATGGACGACGAGGGCTACGTCAACATCGTCGGGCGCTCGAAGGACATGATCATCCGGGGCGGCGAGAACATCTATCCGCGCGAGGTCGAAGAGTTCCTCCACACCCATCCCGACATCACCGACGTGCAGGTGATCGGCGTACCCGACCTCAAGTACGGCGAAGAGGTGATGGCGTGGATCACGGTCCGCGCCGGCGCCGAGCTCACGGCCGACACGATCCGCGAGTTCTGCCAGAACCGAATCGCGCACTACAAGATCCCGCGGTACGTGCAGGTCACCGACGAGTTCCCGATGACCGTCACCGGCAAGATCCAGAAGTTCAAGCTGCGCGAGCAGGCGGTCGACCTGCTCGACCTCCAGGACGCGGCGGCTACGCGCACCGCATGAGGACCTGGACGATCCGCGAGCTCGCCGACGAGTTCGGCGTCAGCCTGCGCACGATCCGGTTCTACGAGGAGCACGGCATCGTCGAGCCGACGCGCCACGGCCAGCGGCGTGTGTTCCACGAACGCGACCGGACCCGCCTGGCGCTGGCGCTGCGGGGCCGGCGGATCGGGCTTTCGGTCGCCGAGTCGAAGGCCATCATCGAGCTGTACGACATCGCCGACCACACGACGCAACTCCAGTCGCTGCTCCCGGTCGTACGCCGCCAACGGGCCGACGCCGAAGCGCGCAAGGCCGACCTCGAACGTCTCCTCGACGACCTGCGCGAGGTCGAGGAGCTGTGCGTGGTCGCCCTCGCCGGTCCCGGAGAGCATCAGTGACCGAGCATCACGAGGCGGCCGTGAAGCGCCTGCGCGACGCGATCGTGCGCGCCCCCAAGGGCAACCTGGCGACGGGCGCCGACAAGCTCGCCGCCCAGCACAAGCTGTTCGTCCGTGATCGGATCGCGCTCCTCGTCGACGAGGGGACGTTCGTCGAGGACGGGCTGTTGGCGAACGCCACCGCGCCGGGCGACGACCTGCCGGCCGACGGGGTGGTGACGGGACGGGCCCTCGTCGAGGGACGCCCCGTGTGCATCATGGCCAACGACCCCACCGTGAAGGCCGGATCGTGGGGGGCGCGCACGGTCGAGAAGATCATTCGCCTCACGGAGACCGCGCTACGCGACGAATCACCGGTCGTCTGGCTCGTCGACTCGGCGGGCGCACGGATCACCGATCAGGTGCAGATGTTCCCCGGCCGCCGCGGCGCCGGGCGCATCTTCTACAACCAGGTCAGGCTGTCGGGCCGGGTACCCCAGGTGTGCTGCCTGTTCGGGCCGTCGGCGGCCGGCGGCGCATACATCCCCGCGTTCTGCGACGTGGTGTTCATGGTCGACGGCAATGCCTCGATGTACCTCGGCTCGCCGCGCATGGCGGAGGAGGTGATCGGCGAGAAGGTCACGCTCGAGGAGATGGGCGGAGCTCGCATGCACACCTCGGTCTCGGGCTGCGGCGACAACCTCGTCGCCGACGACGCGGCCGCGATCGAGCTCGCCCGCACGTACCTCTCGTACCTTCCGACCAACTTCCGCCACCCGCCACCGTCGTATGACTGGGAGCCGCCGGCGGTGCCGCTCGTCGACGGGGTGATCCCGCTCGACGACAAGGCCGGCTACGACGTCCATCGCGTCGTCGACGGCATCGTCGACGCCCACAGCTTCTTCGAGCTCAAGCCGGCGTTCGCGCCGGAGCTGGTCACCGGGTTCGGGACGCTCGAGGGCAACCCGGTCGGCATCGTGGCGAACAATCCGATGGCGAAGGGCGGGGTGCTGTTCACCGATTCGGCCGACAAGGCGGCCCGGTTCATCTGGCTGTGCAACGCGTTCAACCTGCCGCTGATCTTCCTCGCCGACGTCCCGGGCTTCATGATCGGGTCGCAGGTCGAGCGCGAAGGCATCATCCGCCACGGGGCGAAGATGATCTCCGCCGTCGCCGAGGCGACCGTACCGAAGATCTGCGTCGTGCTGCGCAAGTGCTACGGCGCCGGGCTGTACGCGATGTGCGGGCCGGCGTTCGAGCCGGACGCGACGATCTGCCTTCCGACCGCGCAGATCGCGGTGATGGGGCCCGAGCCCGCCGTGAACGCGGTGTTCTTCAACAAGATCCAGGCGATCGCCGACCCCGACGAGCGCGCCGCCTACATCGCCGACCGCATCGCCGAGTACGAGACCGACGTCGATCTGCTGCGCCTCGGCGCCGACCTCGTCTACGACGCGGTCGTCGAACCCGAGCACCTCCGCGAAGACATCATCCGCAGGATCGGGTTGTCGATGGGCAAGGCCCGCCGCTTCACCGAGCGCCACAACGGCGTGACACCCGTATGACAGTGATCAGCGCGGTGACGATCAGAGAGGTCGGCCCGCGCGACGGCTTGCAGTCCGAGCAACCTGTCGCCGCCGCCGAGCGCGCCCGGTTCATCGACGCACTCGCGGTCACCGGCGTCCGTCACATCGAGGCGGTCAGCTTCGTGTCGCCCAAGGCGGTGCCGGCGATGGCCGACCCGGACGCCGTGCTGGCGGCGATCGAGCGGCGGCCCGACATCACGTGGTGGGCGCTCGTGCCGAACCGGCGTGGCGCCGAGATGGCTGTCGCGGCCGAGATCGAAGCGCTCACCGTCACGATCTCGGCCGACCCGATCTACAACGAGAAGAACGTGCGCATGACGGTGGCCGACAGTGAAGCGGCGATCGCCGACATCGTGACGGTCGCGGATGGTCGCCCGGTCGACGCGGTCATCTCGTGCTGCTTCGGCTCGCCGTACAGCGGTGAGACCGATCCCGCCGCCGTGGCGGCGCTGGGGGTTCGCCTGTTCGACCGTGGCGTCACGCAGCTCACGCTCGCCGACACAACCGGGATGGCCACGCCGGCACGTGTGCGGGCGCTGCTCGAGGTGTGCGGCACCGACGTCGGGCTCCACCTCCACGACACCCGCGGCACGGCGCTCGTGACCGCCTACGAGGCGATCCGCTGCGGTGTCGGCCGGTTCGACACGTCGGCCGGGGGGCTCGGTGGCTCTCCGTTCGCCAGAGGAGCCGGCGGGAACCTGCCGACCGAGGACCTCGTCCACTTGCTCGACGACGAGGGCATCACGACTGGCATCGACCTGACCCGGGTGCTCGATGCGGTGTCGGTGCTCCGCGACGTGGTCGGCCACGATGTGCCGGGTCGCGTGGCCACCTTCGGCCCGCGTACCAACGCGTGACCTGCCGGATCAATCGCGCGTGCGCCGCGCCGCCGCCAGCTCGGCGATGTCGCGCATGATGTCGACCAGCCGGAAGTCCTTCGGCGTGTAGACGGCAGCGACGCCCGCGTCGAGCAGCCGCGCCCGATCGTCCTCGGGGATGATGCCGCCGACGACGATCGCCGCATCGACACCCTCGGACCGGCATCGCTCGATCACGTCGGGCACCAGCTCGAGGTGGGAACCGGACAGGATCGAGATCCCGATCACGTCGGGATCCTCGTCGCGCGCCGACGCCGCGATCTGCTCGGGCGTGAGCCGGATGCCGGCGTAGACGACCTCCATCCCAGCGTCACGCGCCGCGACCGCGATCTGTTCGGCGCCGTTCGAATGGCCGTCGAGCCCGGGCTTGGCGACGAGCAGCTTCGGTGGTCCGCCCGGGATCGTGCGCACGAACTCGGCGACTGCGGCGAGCTCACCACGTCCGGGTTGGGCCGACCCGACACCGGTCGGGGCGCGGTACTCGCCGAACACGTCGCGCATCAACGCGCCCCACTCGCCGGTCGTGCCACCGACCTTCGCCAACGCGATCGAAGCCGGCATCACGTTGTCGCCCGACTCCGTCACGCGGCGAAGCTCGTCGAGGGCGTCCTTGACGGCAACGTCGTCGCGCTCGGCGCGCCACGTGGCGAGAGCGGCGATGGCCTGTTCCTCCACCGTCGGATCGACTC
>DASUEW010000732.1:0-4542 GCA_036274875.1 Ilumatobacteraceae bacterium | reverse complement strand
ACTGCGGAACTTCTGCGACGAGATGGAAGACCTGCTGATCGGCAACGAGATCTTCCAGAGCCGCACCCGCGGCATCGGCGTGATCCCGGCCGAGATCGCCAAGCAGTACGGATTGTCGGGCCCCAACCTGCGCGCGAGTGGAGTCGACTGGGACCTGCGCCGCGACCAGGTCATCCCGATGGCCTGGGACAAGGTCGACTTCAAGGTCTGGACCCACCCCGACGGCGACAGCTTCGCCCGCTGCTGGGTGCGGCTGCAGGAGACGCGCGAGGCGACCAAGATCGTCGACCAGCTGCTCGACGGCCTCCCGTCGGGGCCGATCATGGCCAAGGTGCCGCGCATCATCAAGGTGCCCGAGGGCGAGGCATGGGTGTCGACCGAGAACCCGCTCGGCGAGATGGGCTACTACGTCGTCAGCAAGGGCGACCTCGGGCCGTTCCGGGTCAAGATCCGCTCGGCGAGCTTCAACAACATCTCCATCACCCCGTGGGTGCTGAAGGGCGTCTACGTCCCCGACATCATCACGATCCTCGCCAGCTTGTACTTCATCCTGGGTGACATCGATCGATGAACGTGAGCGTGCTCGCAATCGAGATCCCGTACTGGGGGCAGTCACTGTTGCGCGTCCTCGGGGGGATCGTCGCCGTGCTGCTGCCGGCCGGCACGATCGTCTACGTCTTCTTGTTCAAGATGATGTCGTTCATGCAGAGCCGGTTGGGGCCGATGGAGGCCGGTCCGTACGGGTCGCTGCAGCTCGTCGCCGAGGTCGGCAAGTGGATGCAGAAGGAGGATCTCGTACCCGAGAAGGCCGACCACGTGATCTTCAAGATGGCGCCCGTCATCGTGCTCACGTCGACGTTCCTGCTCGTCGCGGTCGTGCCGTTCGGCCCCGACGCCTGGTTCACCAACTTCCAGGCCGGCGCGTTCTACGCCATGGCGGTCGGGTCGGTCTCGGTGATCGGGATCATCATCGCCGGCTACGCGAGCGCCAACAAGTACTCGTACCTCGGCGGCCTGCGCGCCGCCGGCCAGCTGATCGCCTACGAGTTGCCGATGGTGCTGGCGATCGTCGGTGTGGTGATCCAGGCCGGATCGATGAACTTGCAGGAGATCGTCGTGGTCCAGAACACGGGCGAGATCTTCGGATGGAACGGCGTCGGCTTCCCGTTCGTCATCACGCAGTTCGTCGGCTTCGGCATCTTCATGATCTCGGTCCAAGCCGAGCTCACGCAGGCGCCGTTCGACATGCCGATCGCCGAGTCGGAGTTGGTCGCCGGCTACATGACCGAGTACTCGGGTTTCCGCTTCCTGATCTTCTTCATCGGTGAGTTCGCCACCGCCGGCGTGTTCGCGTTGATCGCCTCGGTGCTGTTCCTCGGTGGGTGGGGCGTGCCGTTCGCCTGGTTCGACTGGACGACGATCGACTCGGTCGACGACTGGATGAACGTCGCCGGCCCGCTGATCATGTTCTCGAAGATGATGCTGCTGGTGTTCGTCATCATGTGGGTGCGTTTCTCGTATCCCCGCTTCCGGGAGGACCAACTGCAGCGTTTCGCCTGGAAGGTGTTGATCCCGCTGTCGCTCGCCAACATCGCCGTGACCGCGATCTTGAAGGTGGCCGTCTGATGGTTTCGAAACCGAAGGTTCCCGGCCTGGTGAAGGGCCTCGGCGTCACGTTCGGCACGATGATGCGCACGTTCAAGAACGGCGCCAACACCGTGCAGTACCCGCACGAGAAGGAGTCGCCGCCGATCCGCTCGCGTGGCGTCATCGCCCTCCACGAGGGCAACTGCACCGCCTGCATGCTGTGTGCCCGTTCGTGCCCTGACTGGTGCATCTACATCGAGGGTCACAAGCAGCTCGCGCCGCCGCGTCGTGCCGGCGGCAAGCCGCGGCAGGTCAACCACCTCGATCGCTTCGACATCGACTACGCGTTGTGCATGTACTGCGGGATCTGCGTCGAGGTGTGCCCGTTCGACGCCTTGTTCTGGAGCCCGGAGTACGAGTACAGCGAGCCGCGGATCGCCGACCTGCTGCACGACAAGGCCAAGCTCGGCGAGTGGATGGAGACGGTTCCTGAGGCCCCCGAGCTCGAAGCCGGCGCGGAGAAGAAGAAGTGAGCAACACCGTCGCCTCGATCGTCGCCGTCGGCGACATCAACGTCGCCCAGAACGTCGGCTTCGGCGTCATCGCGCTGATGATGATCGTCGCCGCGATCAGGGTCGTGAGCACGAGCGACGTCGTGCACGCCGCGTTGTGGCTGGTGATCGTGCTCGCCGGTGTGGCAGCGCAGTACATCCTCGCCGCCGCTGAGTTCGTGGCCGTGTCGCAGGTGCTCGTGTACATCGGTGCCGTGATGGTGCTGTTCCTGTTCGGCATCATGCTGACGCGGGCCCAGATCGGCGGCGATCGCGACGTCAACAACCCGACGTGGGCGCTCGGGATCCCGGCCGCGGTGCTGCTCCTCGGCGTGCTCGCGTGGGCGGTGCTCGACGGCGTCGACGAGTTGCAGGGTGTCGACGATTCCGTCATCGTCGACCGTGGGCCGGCACCGACGGTGCAGATCAGCGACAACTTCATCGGTCCCTACCTGGTGCCGTTCCTCGCCCTCTCGTTCGTCCTGCTCGCCGCCGCGATCGGCGCCATCGTGCTCGCCCGCAAGGATTGACGGGGGGCAGAGCGTGTTAGCCGCCAACTTCTTGCTGCTCGCCGCGGTGATCTTCTGCATCGGCGTGTACGGGGTCGTCGCCCGACGCAACGCCGTCCTCGTGCTGATGTCGGTCGAGCTGATCCTCAACTCGGTCAACCTCAACCTGGTCGCGTTCGCGGTGATGAACCACACGATCGACGGCCAGGTGTTCGCGCTGTTCGTGATCGCCATCGCAGCCGCCGAGGTCGGCGTCGGCCTGGCGATGGTGCTGATGGTCTACCGCAACCGGCATTCGATCTCGCTCGACGAGCTGTCGGAGATGAAGGGCTGACATGACGGCCGGCTCCGGGGTGTTCACGTGTTGACGTCAGGTTGGTTCCTCGAGAACGCGTGGCTGATCCCTTTGATCCCGGGCATCGGGTTCGCGCTGATCCTTCTGATCGGCAAGCGGCTGCCGATGTACGGCAGCGAGATCGGGATCGCCACGATGGGTGCCTCGCTGGTGATCGCCACAGGCGCGGCGTACCAGTGGATCCAGCGTGTCGATTCGGCCGGTGAGGGCGAGGGTGCGCTCGGCGCGGCGGCCGGGTTCGCCCGCAACGTCTTCCCGACGGCTCAGGAGGCCGGGCATTCGGAGCCATTCGTCGAACCCGTGATCCGCAAGTGGGTCTGGTGGCAGAACAGCGGGTTCGAGTTCGGGCTCGGCCAGCACATCGACGGGCTCGCCGTGGTGTTGCTGTTCCTCGTCGCGTTCATCTCGCTGCTCGTGCAGATCTACTCGACCGAGTACGTCAAGGGTGACCGCCGGTATACGCACTTCTTCGCCGCCATCACGTTGTTCTCGGCCGGCATGCTCGTGATGGTCCTCGCCGAGAACATGGTGCAGCTGATCCTCGGCTGGGAGATCATGGGCCTGTGCTCGTTCCTGCTGATCGGGCACTGGTGGGAGGACGCCGGCAACAGCCGGGCCGCCGTGAAGGCGTTCCTCACCGTGCGCGTCGGCGACGTCGGGCTTCTGGTGGGGACCGCGATCCTCTTCTTCGGCGCCAACCAGTGGGCCACCGATCGCGGTTCGAACGGCTTCAGCATCCACGCCATCTCCGGCTGGGCGCTCTCCGGCGACGGCAGCGACACGGTCATGTTGTGGGCCGCGATCGCGTTGTTCGTCGCCTGCATCGGCAAGTCCGGCCAGTTCCCGCTCCACACGTGGCTCCCCGACGCGATGGCCGGCCCGACGCCGGTTTCGTCGCTGCTGCACTCGTCGACGATGGTCGTGGCCGGGGTCTTCCTCGTCGCCCGCCTGTACCCCGTGTTCTTCGAAGGTCTCGGCATCCTCGACAGTGGCGTGAACCTGATCGCCGTCATCGGCGGCATCACGATCCTGATCGCGGCCGCGCTGGCTTTCGTGCAGAACGACATCAAGCGGGTGCTCGCCTACTCCACCGTCTCGCAACTCGGCTACATGATGATGGGCCTCGGTGTCGGGGCGTGGACGCCAGCCGTGTTCCACCTCTTCACCCACGCGTTCTTCAAGTGCTGCCTGTTCCTGTGTGCCGGCTCGGTGAGCCACTCCGGCTCGCACCACTCGTTCGACATGAAGAAGGACATGGGCGGCCTGTTCAAGAAGATGCCGATCACGGCGTGGACGTGGATCCTCGCGACCGCCGCGCTCTGTGGTGTGCCGTTCTTCTCGGGCTTCTTCTCCAAGGACGAGATCATCGACAACGCCGACCACAACGGATATCCCGTGTTCTTCATAGTTGGCCTGATCGGCGCCGCGATGACCGCCGCCTACATGACGAGGGCGACCTACCTGACGTTCTTCGGCAAGCCCCGCGGCGCGGCGGCGGGCGAGCACCACGTCGACGAGCACGCCGAGGAGCACGAGCTGG
>DASUEW010000731.1:0-4934 GCA_036274875.1 Ilumatobacteraceae bacterium | reverse complement strand
TGCTCTACGTGGTCATCGCCGCCTCGGTGACCACCACTGCCCTGACCATTCGCGCGGTCCCTCGGCGCGTGACGATCGCGCTCGCGATGGCAGCGCCCGGGCTCGTGCTGGCGTTCGAGATGTCGTTCATCGCCCTCGCCCGCCAGTACCGCGAGCAGATCGACGAGGGCGGCGAACTCGGGCTCCGACTTTCCGGCTCGGCATTGCCGATCTGGCTGTGGTCGGCGTGCGTTGCGGCCGGCATCGGCGTCGCACTTACGACGTGCCTACTCCTGCCGCTCCGGCGCCTGCGCACGGGACGGTGGCCGCCGAACCCCTACCCGATCGCGCTCACCGCAGTCGTGGCAGGGGGATTCCTCGTGCGCGTGGTGACCTGGCTGACGATCGCGCCCCAGAAGACCGACGGCGGCGACCCCCTCTTCTACCACGTGACGGCGAACACGATCGCCCGTGGCCGTGGCTTCCCGGAGCCGTTGAACTGGCTCGACTCGGCCACCCACATCCCGAGCGCGCTCCACGGGCCGCTGTACCCAGTGGTGCTGTCGGTCTCGTCGCGACTCGGCGGCACGACATACGTCGACCACAAGTTCGTGTCGATCCTGATCGGTTCGGCGACGGTTCTGCTGACGGCACTCGTCGCCGAACGGCTCGGCGGGAAACGAGCTGCGATCGCTGCCGGCGCCCTGGCCGCCGTCTACCCCAACCTGTGGCTGATCGACAGCCTGCTGTTCCCCGAGGGCCTGTTCGCCCTGCTCACGACGGGTTGCATCCTGGCTGCCTACCGCTGGCGTGATCGCCCGACGTTCGTGCGTGCCGCGCTCATCGGCGGGCTGATCGGGCTGTCGGCTCTGACCCGGGGCGAGGGGCTCCTGTTGGGAGTCGTGCTGGCGATGCCCTGGATGCTGGGGGACCGCCAGCTCCCCCTCGTGGACCGCTGGCGCCATCTCGTCGTCGCCGGCGCGGCATGCGTGCTCGTGCTGGCGCCGTGGACGATCCGCAACCTGCGCACGTTCGAGGAGCTCGTACCGCTGTCGACCAACGGCAACGAGCTGATCGTGTACGCCAACTGCGACCAGGCGTACAACGGACGCCTGATCGGCTTCTGGAGCTTCGACTGCCAGGAGCAGTACCGGGATCGATTCGGCGAGCCGGAGGGTGACGAGTCGCAGAAAGCGGCGTTCTGGCGAGGGGTGGGCGTCGACTACGCCCGCGACCACATCGGCGAAGTGCCCAAGGTCGTCGCCATCCGTGTCCTGCGCCAATGGGAACTGTTCCGGCCGTGGCAGACGGTCGAGTTCTCGACGATCGAGAACCGCGACCACGACTCGGCCGCGCTGGGGCTCGGGATGTACTACGTGCTCGCCGCCGGCGCCATCGCCGGGAGCGTCATCCTGCGCCGTCGCGGCGTGCCCCTCGTGCCGCTCGGGGCCCAGGTGATCAGCGTCACCCTCACCGCTGCGTACGCGTACGGCACGGTTCGGTTTCGCGCACCCGTCGAACCGGTGCTCTGCGTCCTCGCCGGCGTCGCCGCGGTGCCGTTGCTCACACGCGCGTGGAGATGGGCGATGCCACCCGATCTGGCGGTCGACGAGATCCCCGTCGACGACTCGACGGCGTTCGTGCTCGGCGGTTCGGGCGGCCTGCGCCGGCGAGCTCGGGGTCGGCGGGGCAGCTGGCTCGGGATCGGCATCGTCGGGATGGCCGTGGCGATCCCGCTGCGCGGTCTCTACGCGACCACCGGCGGCACGATGGAAGAGGGCTTCATGCTCTACTTCCCGGAGCGGATGTGGGAGGGCGACGTTCCGAACGTCGACTTCTTGCACCTCTACGGTCCCGGCGCGCTGCACGTCCTGATGGGGTGGTACGAGGTGTTCGGCTACACGCTCGGCGCCGAGCGGACGTTCGGGCTGTTGCAGCACCTCGGGATCATCTTCGGCCTGTACGCGCTCGCCCGGGCATGGGGTCGAGCCGCGGCCACGGCGGTGGCGACGCTGTCGACGCTGCTCGTCCTCACGCCGATCGGCCTCACCGCGATGGCGTGGAACGGCGGGCTGGCGCTGACTCTGTGGAGCGCGGTCTTCGGCGTCCGTGCGACGCACCTGCACGAGCCCGGCGCGCGCCGCAACGCGTGGATCGCCGCCGGTGTGCTGGCCGGGCTGGCGCTGACCTACCGACCCGATCTGATCATCGCTGTCGGACTCGTCTTCGGTTGGCTGCTGTGGCATCACCGCGCGGCCTGGCGGCCGGTTCTCGCAGGCGCGCTCGTCGGGGCGGTCCCGATGTGGGTGCACGTGGCCATCGCCGGCCCGCGGGCCTCGTTCGAGGGGATGTTCGTCGACCCCGTGTTCAACCTGCGCGGTGGGCGCGAGTTGCCGCGGCCCCCGAGCTGGGACCGCCTGGACGGGGCGCTGCAGGCGATCGCCGAACAGGTCCCGCCATGGTGGAGGCTGCCGGCCCTGTCGGCGAGCTCGTCGTTGTTCGTGTGGTTCTGGCTGATGTTGGTCATCACGGTCGGACTCGTGGCGCTCGCCGTCTGGCTGTATCGCCGGTCGGGCCACTCACCTCGCACGACGGCCCTGATGGTGGGTTCGCTCGTCGCCATCGGCATCGTGCCGCAGGCGATGCAACGGCCCGACTCGACCCACCTGTCGTGGGTCACGTGCATCTCGTGGCCGCTGGCGGTCGTCGCCGTGGTCGAGATCGTCCGCCTCCGACGGCCGACGTCGCACCCCCACCGCCGGCTCACGATCGGCGCATCGCTCGTCGCGGTGCTGATGCTGGTCGTGGCGCCGCTGTTCACGTACCGGTATTACGTGAACGCGGCTCGGGTGTCGGTCGGCAACCTCCCGGGGGCGTTCCCGGTCGAGCGCGACGGGCGGCGCTTCTACCTCGGCGACACGCGGCCGTGGCGGGCGAGCCGTGACGTGATCGCCACCCTCGACGAGCTGGCGCAACCCGGCGAGACGTTGCTCGTCGGACCGCAGGACCTGCGGCGCACGTGGTACAGCGACGTGTTCTTCTACTGGATGTTCCCCGAGCTCGAGCCGGCGACGTACTTCATCGAGATGGATCCCGGGCTCGCCAACGAGGCGGGCTCGAGCCTCGCCGACGATGTCGCATCGGCCGACTGGCTGATCCTGACCGGTTTCTGGAACGGCTGGCGTGAGCCGAACACGTCGATGGACTTCGGGTCGGACGCCCCGAATCAGGTGGTTGCCAGGCAGTTCTGCGAGGTCAGTTCGTTCGAGGAAGGTCTGATCCTGCTCTACCGCCGCTGCGCCGAATCCTGACGACCCTTCCAGCGGGGTGTCGTGATGTGCCATCATGCCCCGGGGCCAATTTGAGCGAGACCTGGAGGAATTGAATGAATGTCACTCGAAGAATGATCGTCATCCCCGTGGCCACGGTGATGGCCGCAGGCATCGGCGCAGGAGCGTTCGCGGTCGGCCTCTCGGCCGCTCGCAGCGCCCCCGAGGCGGTCACGGACGACACTACGTTCGACGTGTCCCTCGATGGTCAACAGGAGTTCACGACAGGCGGCGTGGCCGGTGCCGGTGACCCCGACGCATTGGGAGTCGCCTCGATCACGATCGACACCGCGACCGCCGAGGTATGCGTCGATGTCGTCATCAACGACGTCGAGGACCTGGCCGCGATGCACATCCACCGTGGTCCCGCCGGCGTCAACGGGCCAATCGTCGTCGACTTCGCGTTGACTCCCGTGCCGCCCGGACCCCCGACCCCGCCCGACATCCAGAAGTGCGTGACGGCTACTTCAACAGCGCTGGCTGCCGAGATCGCGGGCAACCCGCTCGGCTTCTACCTCAACGCCCATACGGCAACGTACCCGGCCGGCGCGGTCAGGGGGCAGCTCGAACCACTGGCGAGCGAGACCCACCTGCTGCCGACACCGGTGCGGGTCTATGACTCCCGGGTGCCGAACTCGCTCGGGACACCCGCGCTCGAGTCGAACTCGACCACGATCGTCGACCTGACGCCGAGCACGGCAGGTTCGCTCGCACCCGACGCGACCGCGGCGCTGGTCACCGTGACGGTCACCGACGTGCGCGCGGCCGGGTTCTTGTCCGTGTATTCGAACGCGCTCGCCTCGCCGCCGGCGACGAGCACGCTCAACTGGAACGGCCATGACGACGCAGTGACGACGACCGTCAAGGTCGACGCCACCGGAAGCGTGAAGATCACCATCGGGCCCGACGGTGGCGCCGACGTGATCATCGACGTTCTCGGCTACCTGTCGGCGCCCGAGCCGCCGCTCCCCGTTCCGTGATCGGCGACTGACGCACAACACCGCATCGAGCCCCCGTGGAGGGTCATCCTCCACGGGGGCTCAGCCGAGTGGCAGGCGCCGCCAGACCGGGCCCGGCAGGTGACGGAACACGGCGAACACCAGGCGCAGCGCGCCCGGCACCCAGACCGTCCGGCGACCTGAACGCAGCCCCTTGACGACCGCCGAGGCGACCGCGTCGGGAGTCGTCGACATCGGTGCTGGATCGAGGCCAGCGGTCATCGACGAGGTCACGAAGCCCGGTCGCACCACCAGCACGCTCGCGCCGCTGCCGGCGAGTGAGTCACCGAGGCCCTGGGCGAACGCGTCGAGGCCGGCCTTCGACGACCCGTAGACGAAGTTGGCCTTGCGGACCCGCTCGCCGGCGACGCTCGACAGCACGACGAGGCGACCGTGGCCCTGCGTCCGCATCCGGTTCGCCACCGCCAGCCCGACGCTCACGGCACCCGCGTAGTTGATGTTCACCGCCGCCGCGGCGGCGACCGGATCGGCGTCGAACATCGCCTGGTCGCCGAGGACGCCGAACGCCAGCACGACCACGTCGAGATCGCCGAACCGCTCGGCGAGATCGTCGACGAACCCTGGGTGCGAAGCCACGTCGGTGGCCTCGAACGGCACCACGGCGACC